>NZ_JBSGZO010000072.1:0-26586 GCF_053611045.1 Streptomyces sp. NPDC054841
ATCCAGGGTGTGGGATGCCGGGCCGGGGCCTTCAGAACGCGACAGGGGTGCCTGTCAGACGTTGCGCGTCTCCGTGGTGTTGTCCGGCACGGTGACCTTCGCCCAGGTGTGCGTCACCCGGCAGTTGGTCTGCTGGTGCGAGACATACACCTGGTAGACCCGCTTCTTGATGCCGATCTTGTACGCGACCCTCTTGCGCGCCGGGACGATCACCATGACCGAGCGCCCCTTGGAGATCTTGACGCTGGCTTCCACGCTCACGCCGAGCTTGGCGTTGATCTCGGCCACGGCGACGCCCACCTTGCCCCCGATCTCGCCGCTGACGCTGGCCTTGAGCTCCGCCCCGATCTCCGCCGAGACGGTCTCACGGACCGACGCGCTGCTGCCGCGGTTGTCGATGGTTCCGCTCGCCACGACCTTGTGCCAGTTGGCGGAGATCGGGGTGTACTTGCGAACGTAGGAGTTGTCGCAGATCTCCCCGGCGGACGCGGGGGATGCGGTCATGCCGACCAAAGAGCCTCCGAGGATGGCACTTGCGGTGGCAGTGGTGAGGAACGTACGCACAGAGCGTCGCACTTATGTCTCCCGTTTGATGAACCAGCTTGGTCAGTGCTGGTTGGCTGACCGAACGTTATGAGCCAACCCGTCATGGACACCACAGAGTTGATCAAGATCTGAGGCTCCCATGGGCCACGCAGCTATTCAGCCGGGCAGCCGGGTCCCGATGACGACGGTGGCGTACAACTCGTCGGACGTGACCACGCGCGGCACCAGCCCGCTTCGGGCGACGGCCTCGACGGCGTCGGCCGCCTGCCGTTCGCTCGTCTCGAACAGCAGACAGCCACCGGGCGCCAGCCACTCGCCCGCCTCGCCGGTCACCCTCCGCAGCACGTCCAGCCCGTCCGCGCCGCCGTCGAGCGCGACGAGCGGCTCGTGCACGCGGGCCTCGGCGGGCAGCAGCCCGACTTCCTCCGTCGGTACGTACGGCACGTTCGCGGCCAGGATGTCGATACGCCCGCGCAGCTCACCGGGCAGAGCCTCGAAGAGGTCCCCCTCGTGCACACGGGCGCCCTCGGGCACATTCCGCCGGGCACACCGCACCGCCGCCGGGTCTACATCGGCGGCGTACAGCTCGACACCGGACACCTCGACACCGGACACCTCGACACCGGACAGCGAGGCGGCCAGCACCGCCCCCACCGCGCCCGTGCCGCAGCACAGATCGACGACCACGGACGCGTCCGGCCGGGCGGCCACGGCCTGCCGGACAAGGAACTCGGTACGGCGGCGGGGCACGAAAACCCCTGGGTCCACGACGATCCGCAGACCGCAGAACTCGGCCCACCCGAGGACGTGTTCCAGGGGATGCCCGTCCACGCGCCGCTCCACCATGGCGGCGAGCTCGGCGGGCGTGCGGGCGGTGGAGAGGAGCAGCTCCGCCTCGTCCTCGGCGAAGACACAGCCGGCGGAGCGAAGGCGGTCGACGATGACGGACAGATCCACAGATGATGAAAGCGACACGGGAGCCTTTCGGAATACCGAACGGGGCTCCCTCACACACCTATGACGACGCGGAGGCGAGCACCCGGCCTGCAACAGCGGTAATGGGTCTCACCTCCTTGGCCCTGGGCACGGCTGGAGCGGCCACGATACCCCGCACCGGCGCCGGCCTCAGCACGGCTCCGTCGTGCACGTCGTGCTGCTGGAGCTCCACGGCGAGACGTGTGTGCTCACGGCAGCCACTTCTCCCTGTTCCGCTCCCTGACCCGCGCCCGCAGCACCTCGCCGGGCGGCGCCGGGCTGAGCGCCTCGGGCGGACAGTCCCACTCCCGCCCGCCACCCGGCGGCCGCAGTTGCACGTACGGACCCTCGCGCCCCATCACGCGACCGATGCGCCCGTCGCGCGAGTCGATCGCGTAGTCCCCGGGCTTCACTTGCGCGCCTCGTGGAGGACGGCGGCAATCCGCAGCGCCGTGTCCAGATTGCAACGCCCCAGGTCAACCAGGGGATACGTCACCGACTCACTCGTCAGCGACACAAGGTCCACCCGCAGGGACGGCAGGATCACCCCCACCTCGTCGAGCTCCCCCCGCAGCTGCGCCACGACCTCTTCCGCGGCCCGCAGCCGCTCCGCCGATCGCACGATCACCATCGGACACCTCCACTCTGAGTGTGCACGTTCTCTACACAGCGTGGTGGGCGGAGGGCTAGCCTGACCAGTATCGACGGCCCAACAACCCCACGTGCGTGACACGGAGTTGACATTGCCCGGACCGAAGGATCTCGACCCCTCCACGTCTCCCAGGGCTCTGCTCGGCGCGGAGCTGCGCCACGCCCGCGAGAACGCCGGCCTCAGCCAGCGCGAGCTCGGCGAACCGCTCTTCGTGAGCGCGTCGTTCATCGGGCAGCTGGAGGCGGGTACGCGAAGAATGCAGCCGGACATCGCGCGCAGGATCGACGAAATACTGGGGACGAACGGGTTCTTCGAGCGGAACTGCAAGGCCGCCAACAAGTCGAAGTATCCGGACCACTTCGCCGAGGCGGCGGAGGCGGAGGCTGTCGCCACGGCGATCAAGGAGTACGCGCCGCTGCTGATCCCGGGCCTGCTGCAGACGGAGGCGTACGCGCGGGCGGTGTTCCGCGCGCATCAGCCCACGGCGCCGGAGGAGGCCATCGACGACCTGGTCGAGGCGAGGTTGGAGCGTACGCACCTTCTCGACGATCCAACAGAGCCGATGTTGTGGGCGGTTCTGGACGAGGCGGTGCTACGTCGAGAGGTCGGCGGCAAGGCAGTGATGGCGGAGGCGTTGGGACACGTTGCGGCGATGGTGCGCCGCCGCCGGGTCATCGTGCAGGTGCTCCCGTTCAGTGCCGGTGCTCACGCGTTACTCAATGGCGCACTCAAGCTGATGGGCTTCACTGATGCGCCGCCGCTTGCCTACCTCGAAGTACTGCGCATGGGCCAGTTGGAGGACGACCCGGCCACCGTCACCCGCTACGAACTGACCTACGATCTGGTAGTGGCCAGCGCACTGTCCCCCGAGGAATCTCTGGCCCGGATCGAGTCCGTGGCGGAGGATTACGCCCATGAAGATCAGCAGCCCTGAGTACGACCTGAGTACGGCGATCTGGCACAAGTCCAGCTACAGCGGCGGCGAGGGCGGCAACTGCCTTGAGATCGCCACCTGGCGCAAGTCCACGTACAGCGACGGCAGTGGCGGGGACTGCCTCGAAGTCAACGACCACCACCCCGGCATCGTGCCCGTCCGCGACTCCAAGAACCCCGGCGGCCCGAAGCTCGTGTTCCGGGCCGCCGCCTGGTCCGCCTTCGTCACGGACCTCAAGACCTCTTGACTCCTCCCCCTCGTAAACGAGGGGGATTCCTAGCTCACTTCGCCTGACTCCTAGCAGGGGGCAGGGCTTACAAGATCAGCGCTAGCCGGGTTGAGACCAGCCCGGACGAGCATCACGCGGGCGGAGTTCTTGTCCCTGGGGGACACCGCTCCGCACGCCGTGCACGTATACGTTCTCTCGGAGAGGGGGAGTGCGTGCTTGGCTCTCGCTCCGCACTGCGCGCAGTCCATGGTGGTGTGCGCGGGGTGGACCAGATACAGGGTGCGTCCATGCTTGCCGGCCTGCTCGATCAGGGCCGTCTTGGTGGCGCTGATCGCTGCGTCGGCGGCCTTCCTCGCCATGGTGGTCTTGGCGAGGAACTTCGGGCGGAAGTCCTCCACCGCGATCGCGTCGTGGTCGCGGACGACGCGCTTGGCCCACTTGCGGCCGGTGTCCTGCCGCTGCCGGGCGATCTTCTTCGACACCTTCGCTGTTGCCCGCCGGGCCTTGCGGTAGCCGTTCGTTTCGGGCCGGTTCTTCGGCGTTGCACGGCGGGCCATCATCCGCTGGTAGCGGGCCAGCTTCTGCGCGGCGGCCTTCCCGTACTGCTGGTGGGGCAGGTCGTGGGCGTCGGACGTGGTGGTCGCCGTCTCCTTCACGCCCCAGTCGATGCCTATCGCCCGGCCCGTGGCCAAAAGCGGCTCGATGGGCGCGGCCACGACGAACGAGACGTACCAGTGGCCGAGACTGTCCCGGTACACGCGCACACTGCTGGGGTCGGACGGCAGGTCGCGGGACCACACCACCGCCAGCACGATCCCGCCCGCCAGGTGCAACCGGCCGTCCTTGAGACGGAACCCGCGCCGGGTGTAGTTCAGCGTCCAGGCGACCTCGCGCTTCCGCTTGATCCGGGGCATACCGGCCCGCTGCCGCATCGGCAGCTTCACCTTGATGTCCGCCAACGCTTTGGCGCGGGACTTGGCGAAGTCCCGGATGATCTGCTGCTGCGGAACCGAGCTGCCTTCCCGCAGCCAGGTCATCGACCGGCGGGCCTCGGTCAGCATCTTGTCGAGCTGCGCCGGGCCGCAGGTCGTGTTCTCCCCGCCGGCCTTGTTGCGGGCGTGGACCTTGCGGGACACGGCCACGCACTCGTTCCACACCCAACGGCACCGCGCCCACTCGGCTTCGAGCCGGGCAAGCGCACCGGACGACACACGGACCCGGAAGGTGTACCGGGCGTGCCCGGCCACCGTCCCAGCCACCGCTGTCGTCGTCATGATTCGAACCTAAGGGCTATCCCGTAATCCCCGGCGGGCGCACGACGACAGCTACGGCACCTCGCTGCGTTGTCGGATCGCCCGAATACGCCCAGTATGAGGACGACCCTCCGCCTTGCGATGCACCGCATCTGACGCCGCGCGCTGATCCACCGGGGATTACGGGACAGCCCTTAACAGCGCCCACTGACAACGAAAGAGAGTGCAGGTCAGAACAGATACGCAGAGAACTCCGCCGCTTCGCGGCTCCAGTCCAAGGACCCATTCCTCCCCCGGCTGACGCCGGGGGCATCCTGGGAGAGATCCGGTGACCGTCGAACCGACCCGCACAACCGGGAATCCTCCGGGGATCTACCTGTGTGCGGGCAACTCATTCGGAGCATCCGGCGGTAATTTTTAAGCTGATCGGATGATCGGTCGGAGGAATACGGTGGGCCGACTGGAAATTGTCGATGGGCCACAAAGAATGGAGGGACTTCCGGGGGAATTCCCTGGCCGAATCGACAAGGAGCGTTGAATGCGTCCAGAAGGCAGAGCCGTTTCGCCGCCCGCGCGGCGTTCGTGGTGGTCCAGACAGCTGGCAACCGGCGGCGTCACCGCGCTGGCCGCCCTCTCGCTGGCAGGCGCGCTGGGTGGCGTACCTGCCCAGGCGCAGGACCACGAACCGAAGGCCAAGCCCGCGTCGGCCGTCGTGTCCACCGACAAGGACAAGGACAAACACAAGGACAAGGACCAGCACGGTCGTCCGCCCGCCGAGAACGCGTGCTTCGATATCGACACCGTTCGCCAGGAAGGGGAAGGCGGCGGGTCCTTCTACGCGGCGACCAGTGACGGAATCGCCTTCGTCGGAAGAGAACTCAGTCCTCTCGGAACCATCGAGTGGGACGACCTCTCCGATGAGGGAGGAGACGTGCCCGTCGGCGCCTGCGGGGTATCCATTGACGCCGGTCCCACCGAGGACAGCAACGTTGTCGTCGACGTGATCACCACGTCCGGGACCGTGAACACCATTGTCTGCGAGCGCACTGGGTCGGTGATCGACTCCTGCAGCGAGTGGGAAGAGCGCGACGCGCCGGAGCCCGGCGCCACGCCGTAACCGTAAGCCAGAGGCGGATGCCTGCCGCGAGACGGTCCTGATCGCCTCGGGGGCGTAGAAGTGATTGCCGTGCCCGGCTTCGGCCGGGCACGGCAATCGCGCGTTCCGCCGACGCTCACTCAAGGACCACGACTGACCTCAAGAGCGCGACGCCTACAGACTGAGGGCGTCCTCCGCGTTGTCGAGCCAGGCAGTCACGGAGTTCTTGTCGGGCGAGACGTACAGGCCGGGAGTCGATGCCGTGAGCGGCTTCTGCTCCAGGTCGGACTCGGTGTTCATGGTCATCGCGATGGAGTTGACGGTCTTGCCCTTGCCGTCGTTCGCCCCTCCCATGAGTCCGGCGTACGCCGCCTCACCCGGCGCCAGCTTGATGGCGTCCTCGATGCCGGGGGCCGCCCCCCGCTCCGTGGCCTGCCCGTCCAGTTCGCCGAAGGTCACGATCGGGTGGCCCAGCACCCTGCACGGCTTGCCGCTCTTGTTCGTGATCTTGAGCAGGTAGCTGCTGGTCGTGGCATCCGCGAGGGTCGCGGTGAACTTCACGTCGTACGTGCTGCACGGGAAGACGGCGTAGTCGGCGTCGGGCGACGAACCGCCACCGGCACCGGCACCGGCACCGCCACCGGACGAGCCCTTGCTCGGGGAGCCGGCGGGCGTCGCAGGCTTCGAGGGGCTCGCAGGCTTCGAGGGGCTCACGGGCTTGGACGGGCTCGCGGTGGGCGCTTCGGCCCCGCCGCCGGTCTGGTCGGTCGGGCCTTCCTTGGGCCCACAGGCCGTCAGGGCCAGTGCGGACACGGCGGCGAGAACGACGGCGGCTCTGCGAACGGTACGACGTGCCTGGTTGGTCATCTTGTCCCCCGAGTGAGAAGCGCGAGTGCGCTGGACTGGGCACAAGCGTCCCGCAGGACCTTCAC
This sequence comes from Streptomyces sp. NPDC054841, assembly GCF_053611045.1. NCBI lineage: Bacteria > Bacillati > Actinomycetota > Actinomycetes > Kitasatosporales > Streptomycetaceae > Streptomyces > Streptomyces sp. NPDC054841. The sequence continues at coordinate 6,618 of NZ_JBSGZO010000072.1, forward strand.
AGAATGGTGACGGAGTCTTGCCGAATCCACCACGGAGAGCGGCTGACGCCGCACGGGCCGAGGCTTGAGCCTCGGGCCCCGAGCGCTCTTTGCAAGGAATGGGCTCAGGGCCTCAACCCACCCGCCCACCCTGGCCAGTTGACTGTGCGCGACGAACTTGCCACGCAGGGTGGCGACGCTCTAGCGTGTCCGGAAAACGAACAGCCCCCGCCCGGTGCGGGAACACCTGCGGGGGCTTGACCAACTAGATCGTCTAGAGGCCGATCCAATGGCTGACATCAAGCTTAGTGCTACGTTCCTGCCCGCGCACGCGGCCCCGCACCCGATGGCCAATCCCGGCTACGGGAAGCGCACCGCACCGGACCAACACCCCCGCACCGCCGCCGACTTCGCGCACCTCCCGCCCCGCGAGGCCGCCATCGCCGCCTTCATCGACCGGCTCGCGGACGGCGCGGACATCTCCGTAAAGACGCTGGCCAAGGTGCTCCCGTACGGGCAATGCGCCCTGCGCACCGCCCTCAACCGCATCCAGGCGGCAGGCCATCTGCGGCGCGGGCGCGAGCACTTGGCCGGATCGGGCAGTGCGCGATGGATCACCCGAACGTGGTGGTCCCGTACGGCACGCGACGACGCGTGGTGGGCGGCGTACCGGCGCGGCGACGTACCCGACGAAGGGCCGCGCCCGACCCGCTCCCGCGCGGTGATCCTGCTCGCCGCGCTCGGGCGCGAGGCGCCGGTCATGTCGCTGTCCGCCGTCGAATGCGCCCAGCTCGCGCCGCTGGTGGACGAGTGGTTCACACGCGGCGCCACCGAGCGGGACGTCCTGCGCGCCCTCACCACCGGCCTCCCGACCCCGGTCCACCACCCGGCCGCCTTCGCCCGCCGCCGCCTCACCGACAAGCTCCCACCCGAGCCGCCGCCCGCACGTCCGGCCCTCCGCATCCTCGAATGCGGCAAATGCGGCGCCCCCGCCCGCGCGGAGGCTCTCCTGGGCGGTGACTGCGCCCCCTGCCGCGGCGAACCCGTACCGCCACCCCGTACCGACCTCTCCCCGGCCCAGGTCCACGCCCGCATGTCCGAGGTCCGCGCGGCAGCAGGCCGCCCAAGCGAAAGGAATCACTCATGACCGTTCAGCTCATCCGCGCCGGAACCGGGGCACGATGGAAGGGAGGAGGCGACGCCATGACCCCCAGCACCGATGACCGCCCGGAGATGTCCATCGAGGATTTCGAGGAACTCGCCCGGAGGGCTCACAAGCTCGTAACCCTCGAATTCCTCGGGGGCCGCCTGCTCGTCAAGCATGGCCCGATCGACGTCGAGGACTTCGAGGAGCTGGCCCGCAGGGCGCCGGAAACCGTCACGCTCGAACTCATCAACGGAAAGCTGAAGGTCAAGCCCGTGCCGGACGGCGACCACACGTCGATCATCATGTGGCTGCTGCGGCAGTGCATGCAGCAACGTCCGGAGCTGGACCTGAACTCGGCGGAGCAAGGCCTAATGATCCCGACGTACCGCGCCGGCCGCGCCAAGCCGGACGGCGCCCTCGCCCCGGTCGACCACTTCGCCGGGCATGGCCAATGGGCCGACCCCGCCGGCGTCCTCATGGTGGTCGAGGTCACCTCCTACGACTCCGACACCGATCGCCGCGACCGCCGCGAGAAGGGCGCCGGGTACGCGGCAGCGGAGATCCCCGTCTACCTGCTCATCGACCGCGACGACAACACCCTCACCGTCTTCAGCGAGCCGGAGAACGGCACGTACCAGCAGCACCCGACCTACAAGTACGGCGACACCGTCTCCCTCCCCGACCCCGTCAACATCACCCTCGCCACCGAGAAGCTCAAGGACTACTCCCGCTGACCCCGCCGGGAGCTGCTTCCCGCCGGAAGCAGCTCCGCCCCCGCCTCCAGCACCTCCTCGGCCACCTCCGGCATCAGCGTCTCCTCGATGAAGGTGACGGCCCGGCGCAGTCCGTCCCCGGTCTGGTACGGGAAGTCCGTGCCGAGCATCAGCCGGTCCGCGCCGTACGAGTCGGCCGCGGCGCGCAGGGCGGGCTCGTGGCCGTGGGCGACGGTGTCGTAGTACATGCGGCGCGCAGCGACCGTCGGCATCTCGGCGATGTCCGGGGCCTCCCAGGGGACATGTTCGTCCGCACGGGGCAGCAGCATCGGCAGTGCGCCGCCCAGGTGCGAGTGCACGATCCGCACGCGCGGGAAGCGGCTGGGGATGCCCTCGATCATCAGGTGCATCGCGCAGATGGTGTCCTCCATCGGCGCGCCGACCATCCACCGCATCCGGTTCTCGGCGATGAGCGGCGAGCCGGCGTCCCGCCCCGCCGGGTGGAGGCTCAGTACCGACCCCCGATGGTCCAACTCCTCGAAGAGCGGCAGGAAGGACGGGTCCCCGAGACTCCGCCCGAGCACCGACGTCGTCAGCCCGGCCCCCGCCATCCCGAGTACGTCGAGCGCCCGCGCCAGTTCCTCCAGTGAGGCGTCCAGATGCGGCAGGGGCAGCGCGGCGAATGCCGAGAACCGCTCGGGCCAGTCGCGTACGACCTCGGCGTACAGATCATTGGCAACGCGCGCGGCCGTCACCGCCTGCGCCTCCTCCCGGAAGTACGGGGTCTGCGGTGAGACGGACAGGATCTGGTGGCCGATGCCGGCGGCGTCGTTCATCACGAACCGGGCGTCGAGCTCCTCCGCGCTGTCCCCCGCGCCCAGGCCGCGCTGCGTCGCGGTGTCCTCGCGCCCGTAGGACTCCAGGAGGCGGAGATAGCCCTCGCTCCACAGGTGGGCGTGCACATCGGTCCGCATCCCTTCCAGCGTCGCGCCGGTCCTGCACGGTGTCCACCGGACCGGAAGGGGGGCGGCGGACCGGAAGGAAGGCGGCGGACCACGCCCACGCCCACGCCCGCGCTCAGGGTGTCGTCCTGAGCCCCGGCAGCCTGGTGGCCAGCAGCGCGCCGATGACCGCCACGGCCGCGAGGACCACCAGTGCGGTCCCCATCGCATCCGTGAACGCGCCGCCGGTGACGGCACTCGACGCGGCGGCCGCGGCAGGCGCGGCAGGCGCGGCGAAGGTCGTCAGCGTCGTCGCGACGGCGATACCCAGCGTCGGGCCGAGGTTCATCGCGGTCTGCTGGAGTCCGCCGGTCACCCCCGCGGTGTCCACGGCCGACTGGTGGACGATGGCGGCCGTCGCGGTGACCATCACCGTGCCGAATCCCGCGCCGAGCACGAGAAAGCACCCGCCGATCGCCAAGGAGGCCGACGCCTGGTCGAGCCGGGACATCAGCAGGACGCCGACGGCGACGAGCACCATGCCCGCAACTGCCGTACGGCGGGGGCCCTGTCGGCGCGCCAGTACGGCGGCGACGGGCGCGCCCAGCACCATCATCACGGGCCCGGGGAGTGCGGTGAGGCTGCTTCGGAGCGGGTCCAGGGCCAGGACGTCCTGCAGGTAGTACGTGCCGAGGAAGAGGGCTCCGAACATCGCGGCCGACGCAGCCACCAGGACGCCGAGCCCGGACGTGATGGTTATCGACCGGGCCACGCTCGCGGGCACCAACGGGCTCGGGGCGCGCCGTTCGTGCAGGACGAAGGCGGCGCCGGTGGCGGCCACTGCGGCAAGTCCCAGCAAGGTCGGGGCCGTTCGGCCGGCTTCCGGCAGGCCGACGAGGGTGTGCACCAGGCACGCCAGCGACACCGCGAGCAGGCAGGCACCGGGCAGGTCGAGTCGTACGGGCGCGGCGGAGACGTCGCGGGTCTCCCGGGTCTCCAGGATCTCCGGGCGCTCCGGGATGCGTACGGCGAGGGCCAGCAGGCCCGCCGCGAGCGCGGGGGCGACGCCGAGGAAGAAGACCGCGCGCCAGCCCAGGTGGGCGGCGAGCGCCCCGCCGATGAGCGGTCCTGCTGCGGCCGCCAGTCCGATGGCGCTGGTGCGCAGGGCGATGGGCATGCCGAGCTGGTCGCGCGGATACGCGGCGCGCAGCATGCCGAGGGTGGCCGGTTGCAGCAGCGCGCCGAAGACGCCCTGGGCGATGCGCAGGCCGATGACCCAGCCGATGCCGGCCGCCAGGCCGATGGCCGCCGAGGTGGCGGCGAAGCCCAGGATCCCGATGGTGAAGACGCGCTGATGGCCGTACCGGTCGCCGAGGCGTCCGGCGAAGACGAGCAGGCTTGCCACGGCGATCAGATACCCGGTGCTGGTCCACTGGACCTGGGCGAAGGAGGCCTCGAGGTCCCGCTGCATGACGGGCTGCACGATGGTCAGCGCGGTCCCGTCCAGAGCGACGATCACGGCCCCGGTGATGCTGCCGGCGAGGGTGAAGCGCTGTCGGCGCCTTGGGTTCATCGGGCTTCCGGCCCGAGGTGCGCGTCGAGCGCGGCGCGCAGCAGCGGTTCGACGTCGTCGGCTCCCGTCACGAGCGGAAGGCTTCCCCACCCCCACAGCTGGGCGATGCCGTGGAGGTTGGCCCACAGTGCGCCCGCGACGATCCGCGGCGGTACGTCGGTCCGTGGCTCCGCCCGGCTCACGAGGTCCACGACGACGTCGAACAGCGGCAGACTCGTCTCCCGCAGGCCGAGGTGATTGCTCTCCAGCAGGTCGTGGCGGGCCATCAGCTCGAACATGCCGCGATTCGACAGCGCGAAGTCGAGGTAGCTCCGGCACAGGGCCATGAGCTGGGCACGGGGGCTCGCGTGCCCGTCACCGATCGCCTCGGCGGCCCTGCGGGCGAGCTCGGCGAAGCCGCGTCGGGCGATGGCGGACAGCAGCTCCAGGTGAGTGGGGAAGTAGCGCCGGGGAGCGCCGTGCGAGACCCCGGCCCTGCGGGCGATCTCCCGTAGGGAGAGGGCTTGGATCCCTTCCGTCGTGACGAGGTCGACGCCGACTTCCACCAGACGGGCTCGTAGGCCTGTGTCCTGATCATTCATAGACACTGTCTACCCGACATCGGTAGACAGTGTCTACTCCTTTGCGCCGCGTCACGTCACGTCACGATGGGCCGGTTCGTGCGGTGCGGCGCCCCTACGGCCGGGCGCAGAACGTGTCACGGGCCGGGCGCTCGCCCGTGACGAGGAAGTCCGTCACTGCCTGGTCGCCGCAGGCGTTGCCGTTCGCGCGATAGACGCCGTGGCCGACCGAGTCGACGGTGACCATGCGGGCCCGGTCGCCGAAGGCCTCGCGCAACTTCAGCGCACCGGCGAGCGGCGTCGACGGGTCGCGCTCGTTCTGGATCATCAGGATGTTGGACGGGCCGTGCGGGGTGATGGTGGTCGGGCGCTCCCGTGGCCGGTCCTGCCAGAACGCGCACGGCATGACGTTCACCGGCATCCCGGCGGTGAGCGGGTGGCTCTTCCGGCTCTTCGCCACATCCCGCCGGTACGCGGGGACCGAGGCCGCCTGCCAGTCGACGTCGTTGCAGATGGTGGCGGCGGAGACGGCCGCGGTGTTCTGCATGACCTCGTCGGGCAGCACCGGCGGGGCGGGCAGCGGGTCCCCGTCGCGTGCGGCGGAGATCAGCCGGGCGAGGGCGGGGAAGCGGCCCTTGGAGTAGAGGCTTTCGAGCAGGGCCTGGCGCAGCACATTCCCGTTCAGCTGCTCGGGGTTGGCGCCGGGCCACGGCAGGGGCGAGCGGTCGAGGCGAGCGGCGAGCGCCAGGAACATCGGGCGGATGTCGTCGGCGTGCTCGGCGAGCCGGTCCGGGTTGCCGGGGTCGGCGGCCCAGGTGGCGAAGTCGGGGAACGCGTCCTCGACGCCGGTCGCGTAGTTGGCGAGCCAGGTTCGCGCGACCCGCTTCGGGTCCGGGTCGTCGTTGCTGTCCAGGACCCAGCGGTCGGTGCGGTGCGGGAACATCTGCGCGTACACGGCGCCCGCGTACGTCCCGTACGACACGCCCCACGCCGAGAGTCTCCGCTCGCCGAGGGCCTCGCGGATGCGGTCGATGTCCCGCGCCTCGTTGCGGGTGCTGATGCTGCGCAGCACCTCGCCGCCGTTCTGCGCGCAGGCGTCGGCGAGACGGCGGCCGGACGCCACGTTCGCGTCGATGCCGCCGTCGGCGGCGGGCCACGGGCGCAGGTTCTGCAGGGAGAGCTGGTCGTGGGTCAGGCCGCAGCTGACGGGTGTGCTGCGGCCGACTCCGCGCGGGTCGAAGCCGACGATGTCGTAGGCGTCACGTACCGACCGGGGCAGCTTCCGCCCGGTCGTGGAGGGGCTGTTGATGCTGGAGCCGCCGGGTCCGCCGGGGATCAGCAGGAGCGTGCCGCGCCGGGCTTCGGGCTTGTCGCTGCGGATGCGGGAGATGGCGAGGGAGATCTGCGGACCGCGCGGGTCGTCGTGGTCGAGCGGGACGGCGAGGGTGGCGCATTCCTGGCGGGGGTCGAGGTTGGTGCCGGTGCACGTCTCCCAACGCACCGTGTTGTCGGGCGTCGTCGCCATGGCCATGGGTGCGGCGGTGGCGACGACGGCGGTCGCGAGGAGCGTGATCTGTATGGTCCGCGTGATTCTCATGCGATGAGCCTCGCGGAACCCGGGGCCGGGTCCCATCCCGTCAACTGGCCTGTCGGAGGTGGGGGTCGGAACTGCTGCCACTTGGCTGGGCACGAGTGCCCTTTGGTGAGCGTGGGTGAGTGCCGACGCCGACGGTCAAGGCATGTGGGCGGGTTTCCGGTCGATGCGAACGGAGATTTGTCCGTCGAATGCGTGACCTTTGATGTGAGGGCTCGTTGGTTGGCGTGATGGGATGCTGCTGCGCCGGGCGGGGGTGACGGGGTGGGTGGGCTGCGGGAGGTGGCGGCACCGTTCGTGGTGCCCGGCCCTTCGGGGGTGGCGATCCGGGCGCGGCTGCGAGTGTCGGAGTCGGATGCGGCGGTACTGGCCGAGGTGGGGGTGTTCCTCGGCACACTGGCTGCAAGTGATCTCGCGGTGCGTTCCCGGCAGGGCCTGGAGCACGGTAGTGAGACCTGGGCGGTACGCAAGCGGGAGCTGACCGGGATGGCCTCGGCGCGGTGGGCGGGCAGTATCACCAAGGCCACACATGACCAGTGGGCTTTGGCCCGGCGTGGGCAGGTGGCGGAGATGGCGTGGCTGCGCGGGCAGATCACGCGGATCCAGGCCCGGCTGGCCCGCCCGCTGGGCGCGAAGGCGGACAAGCGGGCGGGTCTGGCGCGGGGGTACGGTTCACGGTCGCAGTGGCATGCCAAGTCCCGCCGCCTGCACGCCCTGCGGGCCCGGCTGTCGGGCGTGGAGGCGGATCGGGCGGCGGGCCGGGTGCACGTGGTGCGCGGCGGCAGGAAGCTCGCGCATCTGCGCCACCACCTGCAGGAAGCCGAGCTGAGCCGGGAGGCGTGGCGGGAGCGGTGGCGCTCGGCACGGATGTTCCTGGCCGCGGACGGGGAGTCCGGCAAACGCTTTGGCAACGAGACCCTCCGCGTCACCGACACCGGACAGCTCTCGATCAAACTCCCCGCCGCGCTCGGGCATCTGGCGAACGCACCGCACGGCCGGTACCTGCTGGAGGCGACCGTTGCGTTCCGGCACCGGGGTGAGGAGTGGCTGGACCGGATCACCACCAACCGGGCGGTGGCCTACCGCATCCACCACGATGTGGTGCGCGGCCGCTGGTATGTGACGGCGTCCTGGCAGCGCACCCCCGCCCCCCTACTGCCGCTGGAAGCGGCCCTGGCCCGGGGTGTGGTCGCCGTCGACACGAACGACGACCACCTGGCCGCCTGGCGCCTCGACGTGCACGGCAACCCGGTGGGCGAGCCCCGGCGCTTCTTCTACGACCTGTCGGCCAGCGCCCAGCATCGGGATGCGCAGATCCGGCACGCGCTCACGAGGCTGCTGCACCACACCCGCACCACCGGGGCGGTGGCGATCGCGATCGAGGACCTGGACTTCACCGATGGCCGGTGCCGGGAGAAGCATGGCCGCAACAAGCGCTTCCGTCGTCTGATCTCCCGCTTCCCCTCCGCGAGGCTGAAGGCGCGGCTGGTGGCGATGGCCGCCGAAGTGGACATCGCGGTCGTCGCGGTCGATCCGGCCTACACCTCCCGGTGGGGCGCCCAGCACTGGCAGCAGCCCCTCACCAGCAGCAACCGCAAGGTTTCCCGGCACGATGCGGCCAGCATCGCGATCGGGCGACGCGCCCTCGGGCACCCGATCCGGCGACGGACGGCACCGCCCCCACACGACCAGAGCGATCGTGCGGGGCATCGGACCGCCCAGGCCCGACCGGAAACCCGACGGCGTGAGGAACCCCGCCCCCGCATCCCCGGACCACGGACGAGATCCGTGCCGCCCGGCAGCGGAGCGAAAGCGGGCGACCAGCATGCCCAACACCGTTCGGGGCACGCGGCTGAGCAACAGCGGTCCTGGAAACAGGACTCACTCCCGCTCAGTCCCTAGGAACGGTACAACCGGACGCACTGCGATGAGATGTCCGGATACGCAGCCGCGGACTCCACAAGCGGCAGAACCCGTCCGGGAGGCACCATGGAAGGCACGACCGCTGCAGTCTCGCTGGAGTCCGACCCAGACGACGCCGGCACCGCCGGGCCCTGCCGGTGCGGGGCCGCCTCGAAACCCGAGGTGCCGGCGGCGTCGGCGGAGGAGCGGTTCCGGGGGCTGCTGGAGGCCGCGCCCGACGCCATGGTGATCGTCGACGACGCCGGAACCATCCGCCTCGTCAACGCCCAGACCGAAGCCCTCTTCGGCTACCACCGCGAAGAACTCCTCGGCCGCCCCGTCGAGATCCTCGTACCCGGACGATTCCGCGAACACCACGCCCACCACCGCAACGGCTACACCCATAACCGCCAGGTCCGCCCCATGGGAGCCGGACTCGAACTCCACGGCCTGCGCAAGAACGGCACCGAGTTCCCCGTCGAGATCAGCCTCAGCCCCCTCGAAACCACCGACGGACTCCTCGTCTCCGCCGCCGTACGCGACGTCAGCGAACGCAAAGCCGCCGAGGCCCAGCTCACCGCCCTGTACGAGCAGCAGCGGCATGTCGCCCTCACCCTTCAGCGCAGTCTCATGGGCACCCCGCCGGCCGTTCCCGGGCTGAACACGGCCAGCCGCTATCTGCCCGCCACCCAGGGCGCGGGCGTCGGGGGTGACTGGTTCGACCTCGTACCGCTGGGCGCCGGTCGGGTCGGCATCCTCATCGGAGACGTCATGGGACGCGGTCTGGAGGCCGCCGCCATCATGGGGCAGCTGCGTTCCGCGGCTCACGCGCTCGCCATGACCGGCATGCAGCCGCGCCAGCTGATGCAGTCGCTCGATGCGATCGTCGCCGAACTCGACGGCCCCGACCAGCTGGTGACCTGCTGCTATCTGATCCTGGCCCCGGACGCGGGCGAGGTGACGGTGTGTTCCGCCGGGCATCTGCCGGCCCTGGTCGCCTCGCCGGGCGAGAAGGTGCGACCCCTCGATGCGCCGGTGAGCGTGCCGCTGGGTGTCGGGGACCATCTGCACCAGCAGACCACCCTGGCCGTGGCGCCCGGATCCAGTCTCCTCCTCTTCACCGACGGGCTCATAGAGACGCCGGAAGGCGACATCGAGGAGCAACTCGACGCGCTCATGGCGGCGCTCGACGCCGCCTTCGTCGCGGCGCCGGACCTGGGGTCCGCCGCCGCGCCGGACCTGGAGTCGGCCGTGGACCGCGTACTGGAGTCCGTCCTTCCCACGACCGATGATCATCACGACGATGTGACGCTGCTCCTTGCGCAGCTCCCCGCCGCGCCGCTGGCCACGGCTGCGACGGATCTGGCGGCGACCCCGGCCTCGGTGTCTCAGGCGCGGGCGTTCGTCGGCAAGTCCCTCATCTCCTGGGACTGCGCCCAACTCGTCGACGACGCACGGCTGCTGGTGTCCGAGGTGGTCACGAACGCCATTCAGCACGGGCAGGGACCGGTGCGCCTGCGTATGCGGCGCAACAGCACCGAGCTCACCGTCGAGGTGAGCGACCACAGCCACCATCCGCCCCAGCCGCGGCTGGCCGCCGCCGACGACGAGTCGGGCCGTGGACTGATCCTCGTCGACACCCTGGCCAGCAGCTGGGGCGTGCGCCCCACGGACGACGGCAAGACCACGTGGTTCTCGCTGCCGCTGCAGGCGTGTGCGCAGCAATCGGTACGGATGACCGTCCGCTCCTAGGGCCCGGGTCGGAGGAGGGGGACGGGCGACGGGACGCCCGGGGGCGGCATCCCCCTGGGAGTGGGGGTGCCGCCATCGGTCTCAGGACGGAGGTTCATCCCGGCGGCCAAGTCGCGGACGACTGCGCCGACTTGGCCGAACGATCGAGAACCATGCCGCTCTCCGATAGCCTGGCGGCATGAGCGGGGGATTGGAACATGGTTCTAGTTTGGACGGCAGCGGAGCGGAACCGCTGGAGCCGGGCGATCCAGGGCGGATCGGCTCCTTCACCCTGCTCGGCGTGCTCGGCTCCGGTGGCATGGGGCGCGTCTACCTCGGCACCACGTCGGGGCACTACGCCGCGATCAAGCGGGTGCTGCCCGCCTTGGCCGAGGACAAGGACTTCCTCCGCCACTTCGGGCACGAGCTCGACAATCTGGCCAGGCTGCCGGCCGGGGTCAGCGCACGGATGCTCGCCAGTGATCGCACCGCGCAACCGCCGTGGTTCGCCACCGAGTACATCCCCGGAATCACCCTGAGCGAGGCGGTACGGCTGCACGGCGGCCCGCTGCCCCCCGACGCCCTCTGGCGGCTGCTGCGCGACGCAGCGTCCGGACTGACCGCGGTGCACGCGACCGAGATCGTGCACCGGGACCTCAAGCCCTCCAACGTCATGCTGACCCTCGACGGCGTGACACTGATCGACTTCGGGGTGGCGCGGGCCGCCGACCAGAGCAGGCTGACCAGGACCGGAATGGCCATCGGGACACCCGCGTACATGGCTCCGGAACAGGCCGTCATGGACCGGCAACTGACCGGCGCCGCCGATGTGTTCGCACTCGGCAGTCTCCTCCTGTACGCGGCCAACCGCCGCCCGCCCTTCGGCGACGGGTCCGGGCCCGATCTGCTCTACCGCATCGTCCACACCGACCCGGATCTCGGGCAGCTGCCCGAGGCCGACCCGGAATTGTCCGCCGTCGTCGAGTCCTGCCTCGCGAAGGACCCCTCCGCGAGGCCCACGGCCGCCGAGCTCGTCGACCTCGCGCGGGACCACGTCCCGGCGGCGACCACCTCACCGTGGCCGATCGCCGTGACCGACCGGATCACCGAACGAGCCGCCTTCGCCGCGAACCCGCCCGTCGTGCCCGTCGCTCCCACCGCGGAGGAGAACGCGCCGGAGTCTCCCGCACCCGTGTTCCCGGACGCCGTGAAACCCGAGGCTCCCCCGGCCGACACGGCCGCCCCCGCCACCCGGAAGCCGCTCGAACGCCGCACCCGCGTGATGCTGTTCGCGCTCCCCGTCGTGGTGATCACGGGCACGACGCTGACCATCGCGCTCTCGCCGTACGACATCCTTCCGAAGAGCGCAGGCCCGGGCGCCTCGACGCCGACGGCCACCGTCTCGCCGTCCGAGTCGGCGGCAGGGGGCCGTTCCCCGAACCCCACGGCGCCGTCGTCCCGCCCGCCGGGCTCCAAGCCGGGAGCGAGCGGCGCGCCGCCGTCCGCCTCCGGCGCACCGGGAAACGGCGGTACGGGAGACGGTGCCGGAACCGGAACCGGAACCGGAACTGGAACCGGAAGCGGAAACGGATCCTCGGGTTCGACCGACTCCGGCGGTACCGGCACCTCCGGCGGCTCGAACAACTCGGTGGGCGGTTCGGGGGGTTCGGGCGGAGACCTGCCGCCCGCACCCTCGGGTACGTACCTCCTGAGGAACGCCTCCGACAGCCGCTGCCTTGCGGAGTCCTCATCCACCTACGGGGGCGCCGACGTCACGGCCCAGGTGTGCGGCGAGCCGGCGCACAACGGGGCCACGAACTATTACAAGTGGACTTACTCGGCGATTTCGAGCACCACCTTCAGGCTCGTCAGTGAAGGCGTCGGCAAATGCCTCGTGTCGAGGGGCTACGCCGGGCTCGCGATCGAGACCTGCAACGGATCCGAAGCCCAGTCCTGGCAGATCCGCAACAAGACCTCGAAGGGCCACACCCTCGAGAACACCGCCGAGAAGCGCTGCCTGATGATGTCCGGCTTCAGCATGGGCACGACGGCCTGCAACTCCTCGGAGACGGCACAGCTCTGGCGCAACTCCTAGGACTGCGCGCCTCCGGGCTCCGGCAGCGCGTCGCGGTCTTGGCGCAGTAGCGGTTCCGGGCGCCCCGGGGCGCGCCCGGCAACGCCCGAGGGCGGCACCCCCCTGGGAGTGGGGGTGCCGCCCTCGGTCTCAGGACGGTTGATCAACCAGGGGTCGATCAGAAGTCCATGTCACCGCCCGGCATGCCGCCCGGAGCGGCCGCGGCGGCCTTCTCCGGCTTGTCGGCGATGACGGCCTCGGTGGTGAGGAACAGCGCGGCGATGGAGGCCGCGTTCTGCAGGGCGGAGCGCGTCACCTTCGCCGGGTCGATGATGCCCTCGGCGATCAGGTCGACGTACTCGTTGGTCGCGGCGTTGAGGCCGTGACCGGTCGGCAGGTTGCGGACCTTCTCCGCCACGACGCCGCCCTCGAGGCCGGCGTTGATCGCGATCTGCTTCAGCGGGGCCTCGAGGGCCAGCTTCACGATCGCGGCACCCGTGGCCTCGTCGCCCGTCAGGTCGAGCTCGAGCTTCTCGAAGACCGAGGATGCCTGCAGCAGGGCCACGCCACCACCGGCGACGATGCCCTCCTCGACGGCCGCCTTCGCGTTGCGAACGGCGTCCTCGATGCGGTGCTTGCGCTCCTTGAGCTCGACCTCGGTCGCGGCGCCGGCCTTGATGACGGCCACGCCGCCGGCCAGCTTCGCGAGGCGCTCCTGGAGCTTCTCGCGGTCGTAGTCCGAGTCGCTGTTCTCGATCTCGGCGCGGATCTGGTTGACCCGGCCGGCGACCTGGTCGCTGTCACCGGCACCGTCGACGATGGTGGTCTCGTCCTTGGTGATGACGACCTTGCGGGCGCGGCCCAGCAGGTCCAGGCCGGCGTTCTCCAGCTTGAGGCCGACCTCCTCGGAGATGACCGTGCCACCGGTGAGGATGGCGATGTCGCCGAGCATGGCCTTGCGGCGGTCACCGAAGCCCGGGGCCTTGACGGCAACGGACTTGAAGGTGCCACGGATCTTGTTGACGACCAGGGTCGACAGGGCCTCGCCCTCGACGTCCTCGGCGATGATCAGCAGCGGCTTGCCCGACTGCATGACCTTCTCCAGCAGCGGGAGCAGGTCCTTCACCGAGGAGATCTTGGAGTTGACGATCAGGATGTACGGGTCGTCCAGGGACGCCTCCATACGCTCCATGTCGGTGGCGAAGTACGCCGAGATGTAGCCCTTGTCGAAGCGCATACCCTCGGTGAGCTCCAGCTCCAGACCGAAGGTCTGGGACTCCTCGACGGTGATGACGCCTTCCTTGCCGACCTTGTCCATCGCCTCGGCGATGAGCTCACCGATCTGGGTGTCGGCGGCGGAGATGGAGGCGGTGGAGGCGATCTGCTCCTTCGTCTCCACGTCCTTGGCCTGCTCGAGCAGGGCGCCGGAGACGGCCTCGACGGCCTTCTCGATGCCGCGCTTCAGAGCCATGGGGTTGGCGCCGGCCGCCACGTTGCGCAGGCCCTCGCGGACGAGCGCCTGGGCGAGAACGGTCGCGGTGGTCGTACCGTCACCGGCGACGTCGTCCGTCTTCTTGGCGACTTCCTTGACCAGCTCGGCGCCGATCTTCTCGTACGGGTCCTCGAGCTCGATCTCCTTGGCGATGGAAACACCATCGTTGGTGATCGTGGGGGCGCCCCACTTCTTCTCGAGGACGACGTTCCGGCCCTTGGGGCCAAGGGTGACCTTTACGGCGTCGGCGAGCTGGTTCATCCCGCGCTCGAGACCGCGCCGTGCCTCCTCGTCGAACGCGATGATCTTGGCCATGTGAAGTGGTCCTCCCGGACTGGGGTGGATTTCTCCGGACCGCGCTCGGCGCCCGCGACGGACGGCCTGCATGCCTTGTGGTTCCTTGCCCCACCTGGCCTGCGGACCTCACCGACCCGGTCCATAGTTGTCACTCTCACTCGTAGAGTGCTAACGCCAATGATTAGCACTCGGGCCTGGAGAGTGCAAGCGGCTTCGAAGAAGCCTCGATGAGGGGTGGCGGTCGGGTGACGGGAGGGAGCAAGCGGCTTCGAGGCCTCGGCGAGGGTGACGGGAGCGCGCAAGCGGCTCTCGCGGATCGCGGAGGACGACAGGCACACGGACGCGGACACGCCGGAGGGCCCGTACCCACCGGGTACGGGCCCTCCGTCACGTTGCTGCAGTCGGTCGGCGCTTCAGCCGGCCAAACGGACCATGTCCGCCTGCGGCCCCTTCTGACCCTGCGAGATCTCGAACTCGACCCGCTGGCCCTCCTCCAGGGTGCGGTAACCGTCCATCTGGATCGCGCTGTAGTGGACGAAAACATCCGCACCACCGTCGACCGCGATGAAGCCGTACCCCTTCTCCGCGTTGAACCACTTGACGGTGCCCTGAGCCATGCCTAACTCCCCTATTACTGGCCCTTGCACAGGACCGCACTTCGCGGACCCGGGTCAGACCTCGCCCACTGACAGGTGTGAGCGTGCGCCGGAACGCGTCGACCGCGGCTGAATGTATCTGTCCAACTGCCCTCTGCAACAGGTCAATCGGACGAGAATTCTGGGCAGGGCCGAAAGGACGATCCCCTTGAATTCACTGGTTTCCCGGGCAAGTCGGGCCCACCAAAGCGCGCATAAGCCGCATCGAAGTCGAACACTTTGGCTGCTTCTTGTCGCGCTCGGGCGCATTCTCATATGCGTCTGGCACAAGCAGTGGAGGGGACTTCCCAACTCTACCGCGCTCAACCATGCAGAATTGCCCCCTCCGCTTAGCTTGCGGAGGGGGCAATTCTGTTAACAATGCGTGGCGATCACGGCTCCGGCACGGCGCCCGACGGTCAGCCTCCGGAACTGTGCCGGATGGTCAGCCTCCGTGCCGGATGGTCAGCCTCCGGCACTGCGCTGAATGGTCAGCCTCCGGCGACGGCCGGGATGATCGAGACGCCCGCGCCGTCCGGCGTGGCCGTCTCCAGGCCCTGCTCGAAGCGGACGTCGTCGTCGTTGACGTACACGTTCACGAAACGGCGCAGCTTGCCCTGGTCGTCGAGAACCCGCGCCGCGATGCCCGCGTGGTTCTTCTCCAGGTCGGCGATGACCTCGGCGAGGGTCACGCCCTCCGCCGGGACCTCGGCCTGGCCGCCGGTGTAGGTGCGGAGGATGGTGGGGATGCGGACGTTGACGCTCATGCGAGGCCAGCCTCTCGGAAAGAGTCCAGGTTGGGGCGGATGACAGCGGACATACCCGTCGTGGGGGCCACCGCGTCGAGGGTCTTCAGGCCGTCACCCGTGTTGACGACGACCGTGGTGAGGGACGGGTCGATGACGCCTGCCTCGATCAGCTTCTTCGCCACGCCGAGCGTCGTGCCGCCGGCGGTCTCCGTGAAGATGCCCTCCGTGCGGGCCAGCAGCTTGATCGCGTCCACGATCTGCTCGTCGGTGACGTCCTCGACGGCTCCGCCGGTGCGCCGGCAGATGTCCAGGACGTACGGGCCGTCGGCCGGGTTGCCGATCGCCAGGGACTTCGCGATGGTGTCGGGCTTCTGCGGCCTGACCACGTCGTGGCCGGCCTTGAAGGCCACGGACACCGGGGAGCAGCCCTCGGCCTGGGCGCCGAAGATCTTGTAGGGCCTGTCCTCGACGAGGCCCAGCTTGATCAGCTCCTGCAGACCCTTGTCGATCTTGGTGAGCTGGGAGCCGGAGGCGATGGGGATGACGATCTGGTCGGGGATCCGCCAGCCGAGCTGCTCGCAGATCTCGTACGCGAGCGTCTTCGACCCCTCGCCGTAGTACGGGCGCAGATTGACGTTGACGAAGCCCCAGCCCTCGCCCGCCGGGTCGCCGATGAGCTCGGAGCAGAAGCGGTTGACGTCGTCGTAGTTGCCCTCGATACCGACGAGCTCGCCGCCGTAGACGGCGGCCATGACGACCTTGCCCTGCTCCAGGTCGTGCGGGATGAACACGCAGGAGCGGAAGCCGGCCCGGGCGGCGGCGGCGCCGACCGCGCCCGCCAGGTTGCCGGTGGAGGAGCAGGAGAGCGTGGTGTAGCCGAAGGCGCGGGCGGCCTCCAGGGCCTGGGCGACGACCCGGTCCTTGAAGGAGTGCGTCGGGTTGCCGGAGTCGTCCTTGACGAAGAGCTTGCCGGTGTCGACGCCCAGCTCGCGGGCGAGGTTGTCGGCCTTGACGAGCTTGGTCCAGCCCGGGTTCAGGTTCGGCTTGCTCGC
This sequence comes from Streptomyces sp. NPDC054841, assembly GCF_053611045.1. Classification (NCBI taxonomy): domain Bacteria; kingdom Bacillati; phylum Actinomycetota; class Actinomycetes; order Kitasatosporales; family Streptomycetaceae; genus Streptomyces; species Streptomyces sp. NPDC054841. The sequence continues at coordinate 23,057 of NZ_JBSGZO010000072.1, forward strand.
CACGTCGGCGGGGACGGGGAGCAGCGGCGCATAGCGCCAGATGTTCTCGGGGCCGTTCTCGATCCGCTTGCGCAGGGCTTCCGGGTCGCCGCTCGGCAGGTCGTACGCGACTTCGAGCGGCCCGAAACAGATCTCGCAGGCGAAGATCGGGCCGAGCGCGAACCGCTCGCCGCATTCGCGGCAGGAGAGCCCGGAGGCGGGGCCGAGATCAACAGAGTCGGTGGTGGTGGCAACGGTCTGCACAGCCATGGAGGCGAGGCCCTTTCTCCTCATCTTCCTCGCGGCGCATCTCGCCACGAGACGGAATTGGCACCTTCCCTAGCCGGGGCCCCGCGCGAGTGTCGTATGACGTGCGACGAGAACCGGCTGGAGGGTTGCCGGGGCTTCAACGGGCCGTGTCCCTCTGCCCCTCTGGATGAGCGGTATTCGGTTGTTCGCGAGAGGACCCCCGACATGCGACGGCCGTTCGCGTTGTTCAAGACTGTAACCGAACCCCCGGACGCTTGAGATGGTCGTCCGATCCGCGAGATGGAGATCACGTGCTGGAAGAGGTGGAGCGCTGGCTGGCCCGGCGGTCCTGGTCGGTGGCGGACCGCCCCCTGGACCAGCTACTGGCCGCCAAGCAGAGCACCACGGTCAGCGTGGTGCTCCCTGCTCTGAACGAGGAGGCGACGGTCGGGGAGATCGTCGCCGTGATCCGGCGCGAGCTGATGTCGGAGGCGGTCCCGCTCGTGGACGAGCTGGTGGTCGTCGACTCGGGGTCGACGGACCGTACCGCCGAGGTCGCCGCGGCGGCCGGGGCACGCGTGGTGCACCGGGACGCGATACTCCCGCGCATACCGGCGCTGCCCGGCAAGGGCGAGGTGCTGTGGCGCTCGCTGCTGGTGACCGGCGGCGACATCGTCTGCTTCGTGGACGCGGACCTGAGGGAGTTCTCCGCGGACTTCGTCTCCGGGATCATCGGCCCGCTGCTGACCGAGCCGGACGTGCAGTTCGTGAAGGCGATGTACGAGCGGCCGCTCGGGACCACCGATGTCGACGCGCCCGCCTCCGGCAGGACCGGGCAGGGCGGCCGGGTGACGGAGCTGGTGGCGCGGCCGCTGCTCAATCTGCACTGGCCGCAGTTGGCCGGGTTCGTCCAGCCGCTCGGCGGTGAGTACGCGGCGCGGCGCTCGCTGCTGGAGCGGCTGCCGTTCCCGGTGGGGTACGGGGTGGAGCTCGGGCTGCTGGTGGACGCGCTGCACACGGTGGGCCTGGACGCGCTGGCACAGGTGGACGTGGGCGTACGGCTGCACCGGCACCAGGACAGCCAGGCGCTGGGCCGGATGGCGGCGGCGATCTACCGTACGGCCCAACTGCGGTTGTCCCGGGGTCATCTGGTGCGTCCGGCGCTGACCCAGTTCGAGCGCGGCGAGGACGGGTTCGTACCGCGGACCCATCCGGTGGACACCGAGGAGCGGCCGCCGATGGTGGAAATCCCCGAGTACGCGGAGTATGCGAAGCGGGCCGGGCGGCGTAACACGGGCGCGGCGTAGCCGGGCACAGCCAGTCAGATTGTCTAAATTTCGCATTTATGGGCTATGCGAGACTCATGGGCGCTTGGCGCCAGAATTCCAGGTTGCCCCGTTTCGTCGGGGCCCTGACGGTCGTCGCGACCGTCACCACCGTCTCGACCGGAATGGCCGGGCCGACCGCTCCGCCCTCCCCCGGCGGGGCCGTCACCGACAGCGCCTCCTCCTTCGAGAAGCGCTACGCCGCCTCGCTGTACGGCGACTTCACCACCATCGGCAACACCGTACTCGGCTGTCCGGACGCGCCCGGCGACATGGCCGCCCGGTGCGCGCTCGCCGCCGCCGGGCAGAACGAGGACAGCAACAGCAGCTTCGACATGCGGCGGCTCAACACCGCCGGCATGTCGCCCGAGCACGGTTCGAGCACCGGCCAGGTCCGCATCCCGCCGGGTGCGCGCGTCGTGTACGCGCGGCTGTTCTGGGGCGGCAACGACGGTACGTACCGCACCGCGGGCGGCGCCACACTGGCGCGCTGCGACGGAACGGGCGCCGACGCCGACCTGTCGCCCGGCGAGCCGCTCGACTCCACGCCCTCGATCGGCGTCAACGATGCCCACGCGGTCGTGGTCGACGCCGAGCACCTGGTCAGGGACCCGGACTCGATCAGTGGAGCGCACTACTACAGCGGCGAGGCCGACGTCACCGACGCCTTCGCCGGCGTCACCGGATCGAGTGACCCGCTGCCGGTCTCGGTCGGCGGCATCTGGGCCCCGGCCGGCCGGGGCTGTTCCGCGGGCTGGTCGCTCACCGTCGTCTACGCGTACGACGCCCCCGACGAGGAGCACGCCCCGGAGCGGCGCAACGTCTACGTCTACGGCGGCCATGCCCTGCAGCGCTCCGCCTCGCCCGCCACCACCGTCCCGGTGAACGGCTTCTACCGGTCCGGTGGCCAGGTCCGCGCGTCCGTCACGGCGTACGACGGCGACTGGAGCACCACGGGCGACCGCTTCCGTGTCGGCGGCCACGACGTGACGGAGAAGGACACCGGGAGCAACGGCAACTTCTTCGCGGGCACCGCCGACGGCGCCGTGGCCCCGCACCTGCGCAACAACCTGAGCATCGACGCGAAGGAGTTCGACGTCCCGGAGGACGCGATCGCGCCCGGCGCCACGTCCACCACGCTCGCCTTCGCAACGGACGACGACGCGTATGTGCCGTCGGCCCTCGCCCTGTCCGTGCCGGTGCCCGAGCTGGAGATCACGAAGACGGCGTCGGTGAAGACGGCCGGTCCCGGGGACACCGTGACGTTCACCGTCACCGCGAAGAACACCGGCAAGCGCGATTACCGGAACGCCAGGTTCACCGACGACCTCACCGGCACCCTCGACGACGCCTCCTACGACGGCGACGGCACGGCGACCGTCGGGAAGGTCACCTACGAGGAGCCCGAGCTCTCGTTCACCGGCGACATCCCGGCCGGGAAGACGGCGACCGTGACGTACTCGGTCACCGTCGACGCCGAGGTGGGCGGGGACGGCAGGCTCGGCAGCAGCGTCACGGCGGACTCGCCGCGGTCCAACTGCGACGAGGGCAGCACCGACACGAAGTGCGCGGTGGCGCCCGTGGTCGGCGGGGCGCCGACGCCGGCGCCACTGTCCGGTCCGGGCCAGGACGAGGAACAGGGCGAGGAACAGGGCGAGGAACAGGACGAGGAGCAGGACGAGGAGCAGGACGAAGGAGGAGACGAGCAGGGACAGGGCGACGGGCGGGAGGAGGCCGAGGACACCGCCGCCCCGGACCCGCGCCCCTCGGCCCCGGGCCTGCCGCAGCAGGACGGGCCGGCGGCCGGCCAGCGGGCTTCCAGAGCACCGGCGGCCCCTGACGCCTCCGCCACCTCTCCCGCCTCTGCCACCTCTCCCGCCGCTGCCGCCTCCGGTAACGGCGCCGACAGCGGCCCCGGCGACCAGGACACCGTCAGCGGTGCCGACAGGGGCGCCGCCGGCAGCCGCGGCGAAATGG
>NZ_JBSGZO010000073.1:0-26168 GCF_053611045.1 Streptomyces sp. NPDC054841
CTCCGGGTCACTCCCGCTGACCAACGCCAGTTTTGCCTTCCGGGCCCGCTTCGGCGCCGTGTGGTTCTTCGCCCTGCCCTGCGACGAGGAGGAGATCGAATTCTCCGTCTGGCCCGAGGACGTCCTTGACGGGGCGGGGGTGGCCGCCGTGCTGCGGTTCCTGGTCGAGGTGGCGACGGCCAGTCAGCGACGGGCCCTGCTGACCGGCGAGGTCGTCCGGTATGACCCGGGGATGCCGACGCTGATCTCCCACAACCCTGTTACCGGCCTCACCTCCCACATCTGAAGGGTGTTGTGGACGTTCGCGTAATTCGGCTCTGTCGGGAATCTTGCGATGCCGCACGGTCATGGGGCGAGGAGTACGCGTAGGAGGTCGAGGTTGGCTCGTCCGTAGGCCATGCGTTTGAGAAGTTTGACGCAGGTGACGTGGCCCTCGACCTGGCCGGAGCTCCATGGTGTGGAGAGTCCGGCGGTGACGGCGTCGAAGTCTCCGCCTACGCCCACTCCACGCCCAGCTCCCGCAGCGCGTCCCGCTGCTCCTGGGCGAGAAACGGTGCCGCCTTCGACCCGGCGCCAGCTTGATGCCGATCTCAAATTTTGGCTCTGACCGCGATTCTGTGAACCCGCAGGTCAGGGGCTGACTGCCGGAACGTTCCTCCCGGGGATCGCCTGGTCATGGGGGACGAGGCGGTCGAGGATGTGCTGTTTCCCGGGATCGATGTGCGGGTCGAGGCGATGAGCGTCGACGACGAGGTCTTCGCCGTGGAGGCTGCGGCATGTGGTCCGCCTCCACGGTGTCCATCGTGCGGACGACGCGGCTCCCGGGTGCACTCCAGCTACGAACGCAGGCTGTCGGAACGGCCCCTCACCGGCCGGAGGCTGGTGATCCATCTGCGAGTACGGCGGTTCTTCTGCGACGTGCCGTCGTGCCGACGGCGGACGTTCGTCGAGCAGGTCGAGCGCCTCAGCGAGCAGTACCGGCGCTCGAGCCTGGGCCTGAAGCATTGTCTGCGGGCGGTGGCCGTCGAGCTCGGCGGCCGCGCGGGTGAACGCCTGTGCCGCAACATGCAGCTGGCGGCAGGCCGGACGAAGCTGTTGAGCCTGCTGCAGGAGCCGGCCGTCCCGGATCGGGCACCGCGGGTGCTGGGCGTGGACGAGTTCGCCTTCCGACGCTCGCGCCGCTACGGCACGATCCTCGTCGACGTCGAAGCCGGACGCGTGGTGGACGTGCTGCCGGACCGGGATGCTGAGACCTTCGCCGCCTGGCTGCGCGAGCACCCCGGAGCCGAGATCATCTGCCGGGATCGGGCCAGTGCCTACTCCAAGGCAATCCGCGAGGCCGCTCCGGACGCCATCGAGGTCGCGGATCGCTGGCATTTGCTTCAGAATCTCTCCTCCGCAGTGGAGAAGACCTGCCACCAGCACCGCGACTTCCTGCGCAAGCACGCCGAGCAGGAGCAACCTCCACCTCCGGAGCCGTTCGTGATCGAGCTGCCTCCGCCCGCGCTACCGCCGACGAAGATCGCGGTACGGACCCGGGACCGGTACGCGGACATCCACCGCCTGCTGGAGGCCGGATGGACCATCTCCGCCATCGCCCGCCGATTGCATCTCGATCGAAAGACCGTGCGCCGCTTCCGCGACACCGACCTCGACCAGTTGCTGGCCACCGCACGCGATCGCCGTCCCAACGGCGTGCTGGAACCGTTCAAGGCATACCTGACCGCCCGCTTCACCGCCGGCTGCACCAGCGGCACCACGCTCTTCAACGAGATCCGCGAACGTGGCTACCGCGGCAGCGTGCTGCCGGTCCGCCGCTACCTCGCCGGGCTCCGCACCGGCACGGCTCCACCCGCCCGTGCCGACATCCCGAGCCCGCGCAAGATCACCTCATGGATCATGCAGCCCCGCGACCGCCTCACCGCCAAGGAAGAGGAGAAACTGCCGGCGGTCCGACTCTCCTGCCCGGACATCACCCGCGCCTGCGACCTGGCCCGCACCTTCCACGACCTGGTCAGCCACCTGCACGGTGAACTGCTGCAGGACTGGATCCGCGAGGCCGAACGGGACGCACCCGCCCCGTCCGCTCCTTCGCCGGCTTCCTCCGCCAGGACCTCGCCGCCGTCACTGCCGGTCTCACCCTGCCGTGGAGCTCCGGCATCTTCGAGGGCAACGTCGACCGCGTCAAAACAATCAAGAGAAGCATGTACGGCCGAGCCTCGTTCCGATTCCTCCGGATCCGCATCCTCACCCGGTCATGAGTTGGTCGGGGCTGGGCTCATACAGTCGGGCCTATGAACTCTCCAGGGCCAACTGATCCGCAGGCTGAAGCCGCACAAGGCCGTGTCGCTCTCTGGCTCGATCCGCAGGACCTGCGCTGGCTGGCCCAGCACTGCTGTTGCAGCGACGACGCGACAGATGAAGACAGAGACCGTTGCGGGCGCCTCCGGTTCCGCGCCAGCGCCGCCTTGCACAAGAACCAGCACCCTGGCTGAACGCCAGCACACACGTCATCACGGAATCGCGGTCAGAGCCAAATTCAAAGAGCGCCATCAATTCGAACCCGGGCACTGCCGGGTGTGGCGCAGGCTCTGCCCGAGGCCGCCCGCCGACCCCGGGAGTTCTGCTCACGCTGGTGCAGCATCCGCGCGCAGACCCTCCGCAAGAAAGGGCAGCTGCTCGCCCGCCCCATGGTGGCTGTCCCGCGTCCCCGCAAAGAGCGCCTAGAGCCCGCCGACCGGCAGGTGTGAGCCTCACACCACGTTTGCGCAGGTAGACGCGTCGCACAGCGAGGCTGTCAGGTGTGAGGGCTGCCCCGGCCAGGACCTGCGCCGGCGCAGATCACGACCTGTGGAGCCGCCGCCTGCCCAATGGCAGGCGACCCGATCATGCACTCATCCTCGGCCGACGACTCCGGAGGCGCGTCGGCCGAAGTCCCGGAGTCCTGATTCGTGTCCGCCCGATCGGCTGCCGCAGCTGTATCTCGGTGACCTGGCCTATTGCCTCAGAATGCAAACCATGGTCAACGTGTTCAGAGCAGGCCACAGTGATTACGAACACGCACTGGCTGGGGTTTCCCGGCTTCCTTCTCATCGGAGTTGACGCTATCGATCTCGCTTCAGCGCTGGGGTTCGGTGCTCGTAGGTCGATCGCCCTCGACTGTCTCGAAAGGCAGGTCACCATGTCTCGACGTTCACGGATCGCGCTGGCCGTCGGCAGCGCACTGCTCTGCGGCAGCATCCCGCTGGCCGTGCCCGCCAGCGCGGCCGAAACACCGAGCTCGACAAAACAGGGAGTGTATCAGCCCACTTCGGGCAGGTGCCTGGTGTGGTGGAAGGAGACGGCGAACTACAACGGTGCCACAGCTGGCTACAGCTGGGCCTGGAACGTCACCGTCTCGCCAGGTGCCACGGGTGACCGGGTGCGTGAAATCCAGTGCCTGCTGGACCACTGGCGAGTGGTTGAGGGTTCTTTAGGGGGTCCCCTCAACCCCGGTGCGCTCGATGGGCATTTCGGAGCGCAGACCAAGAAGGCCGTCATGAACCTGCAACGCCACTGGTGTGGATTCGCTGACGGCAGCGACGGCGTGGTCGGACCCCCCACCTGGCGGTGCCTGCGCAGCGTCTACGTCCCCTGACGTTCGCAAGACTTTCTTTGCCGCGTCGCGTTCCGTCCCGCCGACGGTCAAGACCGAACGCGGCGCGGTAGGCCACATCTCACAAACCGCCTGGACCGTTGACCTTGTCACAGGCGAAGCCAGCAACTCGCCAGAATACGGCGTCCCTGGTTCGAGGACCGTAGACGCCGTCGGCACTCTGCCCCTCATCCGCCTGAGCGCGCTTGAGCGCCGACCGGGTACCAGCCCCGACTATCACCAGGACTTCTGGCTGGCCGCCGCGCTCGCCACCGCCGCCCTCATTGCGGTTGCGGTCGCCGTCCCCGCGCCCCGCACCCGGACGGGCGGGCGCACCGACTGGCTCGGCGCCGCCGGTCTCGCCCTGCTGCTCGTGCTGTTCCTGCTGCCCATCTCGCAGGGGCACACCTGGGGCTGGACCTCGGCCCGCACGCTCGCCCTGTTCGCCGGTGCAACCGTCACGACGGTCCTCTGGGTCGTCGTCGAACGCAGGGTCCGCGACCCCCTGGTCGACATGAAGATGTTCGTCCACCGCCCGGTGCTGTTCACCAACGTCGCCGGACTGCTCGTCGGGTTCGCCATGTTTGCGCAGTTCATCGGCGTCTCGTACCTCGTCCAGACGCCGGCTGAGATCGCTGGCTACGGCTTCGGCGCCTCCGTCCTGCGCGCCTCCGTCGTCTACCTGCTGCCCTCCGCCCTCGTCTCGCTTGTGGCCGCCCAGTTCGGAGGAATGTTGGTACGCCGCATCGGCGCGCGTTTCACCCTCGCCGCCGGTGCCTTCTTCGGCGCCGTCGGGTTCGCCTGGCTGACCCTCGCCCACGACACCACCGCGTCGGTAATCCTGGCCGGCATGGTCGTCGGCGTTGCCATCAGCTTCGGCTACGCCGCGATGCCCGCCCTGATCGTGGCCGGTGTTCCCCACCACCAGACCGGCATCGCCAACGGCATCAACTCCATCTCCCGCTCCACCGGCAGTGCGATCGGCAGCGCGGTCGTCACCTCGCTGCTCGCCTCCCACACGCTCGACAACCTGCCCGCCGGGGTCCCCGCGCTGCCCGCCGAGAGCCAGTACACGCTGAGCTTCGCCCTCGCCGGCGTGGCGTTCGTGCTGGTCATAGGCGTGGCCATGGTCGGCCTGGCGATCCGCCGCAGGTCCCCCTCGGCCCGCCACCGGCACGCCCGCCCCGTCAAACGACGGCGAAACCACGCCCGCCCGCACGGCCGTCCCGGCCTGACCGTGTCATCACGGCCGCGATCTTCCTCCTCCTCCCCCAATACGAAGAGGACACGACTGCGACTGACACCAATGCAGCCTTCACCCTCGACGACACCTTCACTGCCGCCGAAGCCACCGCGCTGGGGGACCGGCTGCGCACGAAGAGCTCCGGGACCCTCAGCGCGGCCCCCGGGGGCCGCGTGCTGGTGTCGCGGAAGCGGCGGACCGTCTTGCGGTCGAGACCGAGGCGGCGTGCGATGTCGCTGAGCGGGCAGCCGGCGGCGACCATGCGCGTGACTTCGGCATGGTGGCGGAGGACGCGCTGCACGATGCGCGTGGGCGGCAGTGCGTCCACCAGCGGCATCTGGATCGGGCGGTCGCCTCCCCGTTCTGCATGCTTCTTCAGGTACGGCCGGTGCTGGTGGCAGGTCTTGTCGACAGCGGCCGAGAGGTTCTGGAGCAGGTGCCAGCGGTCCGCGATCTCCGGTCCCGGTGGGCAGTTGGCGGGCCGATTGGGTCTGATGACGTGCGGTCTCGACTGCGGATCCCTGAACGTAGTCCATCGCGTACTCGGGATCCGCAGCCGGGGAGCTGGCGGGCTCGCCCGCCGGATGACGCTGTTCCGCTGCCGGGCCGTGTACCGCCCTTGCGGCAGGGGTGGTCAGCGGGCGCTGCCGAGGTTGCGGTCAGCGTCGGAGCCCTTGAGCATGAGGGTGGTCTCCTCGATGCGGTTGAAGCGGCCGTCGGGGGCGAGGTCGGCGAAGACGTAGACCTCCATGGTGACGGTGGTGCCGTCGGTCTTGGTGATGTGGCAGGTGTGCCGGTCGGCGTACTTGTCTCCGTCGTAGAGCTCCTCGTGAACCTCGACTTCGCCGCCGGCGACGAGCGTGCGCAGGTGGGCGATGTGGTCGAGGAACTCGGTGCGGTCGGCCCACTCGCCGTCGGTGCGCTGACGGTAGTCGGGGGTGAAGTGGCGGTCGGCGGCCTCGGCCAGGGTGATCTCGTCATTGAGGAGAAGGTCGGTGAGTGCGGCCTTGATGCCGGTGCGGGTCATGGGAGTTCCTTCCAAGCAGATTCAAATGGAGCGGGGGATTCGCAGCGGTGCCTGGCGGGCCAGGAGCCTCAGGCGCTGGTGGTGCGGAGGGTGTCGTCGAGCCAGTCGTAGATGCGGGCGAGGGACAGGCGCATGGCTCCGGGGTGGCAGTGGGCGCCTGCGCCTTCCTCAGCGGTGAACACCATGAGGGTCTTGGGGCAGGTCAGGTGGTTGTAGAGCTGCTCGGGCTGGCCCTTGAAGAACTCGTCCTCGGCAGCGTCGCAGACGAGGCTGGGGCACTGGATCTGTTCGGCGATGCCGTTGCCGAGGGTGTAGTCGAGGTAGGAGGCGCTGAAGGCGCGGGGGGTGTCCACGCCCATCACGTACATGCCGTGGTTGATCGCCCACCGGGCGGTCGCGTCCTGGTCGATGATCTGCTGGAAGCGGGCGTCGAGTTCGGGGGCGGAGTCCGCGCGCAGGAGCCGTTCGGCCTCGTCGCGGTCACCGGGGATGTTGCGGACGGATATCTGGCCGAGGTCGTAGACGCCGTCGACAGCTATCAGTGCGGCCAGGCGGTGTTCGAAGGCCGCCGCCCTGGGTGCGAGCAGGCCACCCATGCTGGAACCGAACAGCGCGATACGGCTGTTGTCGACATCGGGGAGGGCTTCGGCGAAGTCGACGACGGGGGTGATGACGTTCTCCCAGTCGGGGCGGAAGACCAGCTCCTCGCGGTGGCGCGGTCCGGGCTGTCCGGGGCCGTCGAAGGTCAGCACGGTGTAGCCGCGCTCCACGGCCGCCAGCGCGCCGCTGAAGTGGAGTTCCTCGGCGGTGCCGTCGAAGCCGCTGTGCATGATCAGGGTCGGCCGGGGTGTGCCGGTGGTGTCGGCCCGGTAGAGGTAGCCGGGCAGCGTGGTGTCCTCGTACGGGATGCGGACCGGTTCGATGCGCGGGGTGTACAGCGCGGCGGCGGCCCGGAAGCAGGCGACGCTGCGGTCGTAGGCATGGTCGTGGCGGGGATCGCAGGGGTGGCCGTGCAGGAAGAACTCCGCCGACCGGTAGTAGTTCGAGGCACGCAGGAACCCGTCCCGGGCGCTGACCGTGCGGCCGGCCTCCAGCGCCTTCTGGGCCTCGCCGGACACGCGGTCGGCGGTCGCGAGCCACTCGGTGTGCCAGCTGTCGTAGTCGCCCTCGATGATGCGCTCGCTGGTGGCGACCACCTCGCCGAAGTCGGCGCCGCCGTAGGCGATGTGGCTCATCGAGCGCAGGGTCTCGTACCAGAACTGGGGATTGTCGGGGAACAGCAGCTGCTTCATCACACACTCTCCTCAGGCCGTAAGCACAGTTCTGTGCTTACGGCAGAACCGTAGACCCTCCGAGCGCCATGAAGCAAATATCTGTGCTTACGATGTAGGGGTGAACTCGAAACAGCCGGCCCCGCGCATCCGCAAGAGCCCCGAACAGGTCCGCTCGGCCGTCCACCAGGCGGTCATCGACCTGCTGTCCGACCCGGAAGGGGCCGACCTCACCATCCCCGCGATCGCACAACGCGCCGGCGTCAACCACACCAGCATTTACCGACGCTGGGGCAGCCGCGAGGCGCTCCTGGCCGACGTGGTCACCACCCGCCTCGAACGCGACTGGCCGCTCAAGGACACCGGCACCCTGCGCGGCGACCTCACCGCATGGGCCGAAGCCGGCGTCGCGAGCATCCGCACACCCGAAGGCCGCCTCCTCGTACGAGCCGTCGCCCTGTCCATGCCCGGCAGCGCCCACACACAGGAGGAACGCGCACACCACTTCCAACGCCGCATCCACGCCATCGAACGCATCCGTGACCGTGCCGCGGCCCGCGGCGAGAACCCCCCGCCGCTCGAGCAGATCCTCGACCAGCTCATCGCACCGCTCTACCTACGGGCGATCTTCGGCATCGACCCGCCGGCCACCGGCTACCCCGAACTCCTCGTGGACAGGCTGCTCAACAGCTCGGACGGGCCGGACTCGGCCTGAGGACCGGCACCTGAGCCTCCGGTACCCAAGCACCTGACCAGGGCGTCAAACTCCATGCTCAGGAGGCTCGCCCGAGGGTTGCCGAGGAGCTGGGCATCACCCCGAAGGAGCTGGCGGGCATGCGGCAATCCGTTCGCGTGGCGTCTTCCTGGCCACGTACGGTCCGCACATGACCAGGACCACGCCGGCCAGACCGGCATCCGTGGAGTCCGTGTTCCCGGAACTGGCCGCTCAGCGGGGCCGGACGACCCGGCTGCACCCCAGGCCAGGGCGTCCCGGCATGCGCGACAGCCATGTCGGCGGGCCGATGCTGTGGCCGTACGGCGAACCGTGGCCGGTCTGCCACGAACCGCACCAGCGCGAGACCGAGGGGTACGCGCCAAAAGAGATCCGCAGCGCCCGGGCCGCGGGCGTATGGCCGCGGAGCCGGCCGTGGCCCGCCGCCGGAATGCCCGGGGAGGACGGACCGGTGCCGTTCGTGGGGCTCGCCCAGCTCTTCCGCCGGGACGTCTCTGGCCTGGCGGCCGGGCCCGACGATGCGGACCTGGTGCAGTTCTTCCGCTGCCCGTTCACCCACGGCACGCACCTGGAGCGCCGCTACCGCCTGCGGTGGCGACGGGCCACAGAGACCGAGCGCGCGGAACGCTTCCTCGCCGCCCCGCCCGAAGTGCCCCTGCTCCGATGGGAGCACGAACTCCCCGAGCCATGTGTCCTGCATCCCGAAGAGGTGGACACCTATCCCTGGGCGGAGGACGACACGCTGCCCGCCCCCCTGATCGCACGTATCGACGCATGGGACGACGCCCAGGCGTCGGAACACGGCCCCGATGCCCCCAGCTACCAGTCCGACCTGTCGATCCCGCCCGGCTGGCGGGTCGGCGGCTTTCCCAGCTGGGCGTCGACGGGCCCGATGGCCATCGGCTGCACGTCCTGCGCGACCCCGATGCGACTGCTGCTGACCGCCGGGGGCGACGAGATGGACGCCGGCTCGCACAGCTGGGCGCCGCTGGAAGACCGCGACCCCTCCCTGCAGGGGAAGGCATCGATCCGGGGCGGTCCGTCCGTTGCCCAACCCACTCGGCTCCGCTTCGGCCGGGACCGGGACCTGCACGTTTTCACCTGCCCGGCCGACCCCGGACACCCGCCCCAATGGGTTCTCTCCTAGGCCCAATACCGGTGACTTTGAGTGGTGTTGGTCGTTGGATGTGGTGTGCCAAGGCCTGGACAGGTGAAGTCGTCGGGTGAGCGGTTGTCGGACCGGATCGCTCTGGGTGTGTTGACGCGGGTGTTTCCGCCCGAGCTGGTGGATTGGGACCCGGAACAGGCGCCCGCCACCGACCTGGCGGGCCTCTACCACCAGCGGTGGGAGATCGAGAACACCCTGGACGAGATCAAAACCCACCAGGGCGGACACCGCCTCGTTCTCCGCTCGCAATACCCCGACGGCGTCGAGCAGGAGATCTACGGCTTCCTCCTCGTCCACCACGCGCTGCGGGACGTCATGCACACCACCGCCCGCGCAGGCGGCCTCGACCCGGACCGGCTGTCCTTCACCCGCACCCTTCGCATCGCCCGCCGCCACGTCACCGACCAGGCGGCACTTTCCCCCCTCACGACTCAGTCGAGCCCTCACTCACACCATCCGTGAGCTGCTGGAACGACTCCTTCCGCCCCGCAGACAACGCTCCAACCCCCGCGTCATCAAACGCAAGATGACCAACTGGCACCTTAAACACCCCCACCACCGCAACCCACCTCCACCACCCACCGCGGCAATCACACTCGTTCCACCCACAAAAACAACCAGCAGACGCCAGAAAATCACCTAAATCACCGGTATTGCTCCTAGGCCGTGTCTGACAAAGATCATGTTGTGCCGGCAGGCTTCGTCCAGGGACGTGGGGCGCACTGCGTGTGGGAAGGTCCTGCATGTGATCAACCAGGATGGCGGCTCGACCCGCGAACTCGTGCTCGTGGACGGATTGAGCCCTGCGGACGTCGTGCTTGTTCATCGCGAGGTGCTTCGGGTGCTGCGCTCTTGCATCGACACAGCCCACCTCGACGCCTACAGCGACGATGCATGGCCACCCGCAGTAATGCACTCGTACGAACGCGCGCTGTCCCTGGCCCGGGAGGCGGTGGCGGATGGCACTCGCTCCCGGCGCGCCGATCCCGGGATGGGGATCGACATCGACGTCCGCGACGACGCGCAGTTCGAGCTGCTGTTGGACTTGGCTCCCCACACGATCAGCGCCGAAGGCTGGCGAGGGGACCGGCTGGTCTTCAGCGCCAGTGACTCGGGAACCTCCTTGTGGATTGCCGTCACACAGGAACAGGAAGCGGAACTCCTGTCCCGACTGGACGCGCTGGGGATCCCACCAACCGCGCTTGTCGTCCAGCCACGTGGCCGCTGAGGCGCATTCACGATGTGGGCTCGCGAAGCCACAGGATCAGAGCGGCCAGTTGGAGTCCGGCCCGGTAGCGTGCCGCGAGCTTGTCGAAACGGGTGACGACGGCGCGGAACTGTTTGAGCTGGTTGAAGCAGCGCTCGACCACGTTCCGGTGCCTGTACGCCTGCCTGTCGAAGGCCGGCGGGCGGCCTCCCTGCGAGCCCCGGCGGAGTCGGTTGGCGATCTGGTCGGCCCGCTCGGGGATCGTCACGGCGATACCGCGCCGCCGGCACCAGGCACGGATCGCCCGCGACGAGTACGCCTTATCCGCCAGCACCTGGTCAGGACGGGTGCGGGGCCGCCCGCGTCCGGACCGGGGTACGCGGATGGCTTCCAGCACCTCCTCGAACACGGTCGAGTCGTTGACGTTCCCTGGGGTGAGCACGAAGGACATCGGCAGGCCACGCCCGTCGACCGCGAGGTGCACCTTCGTCGTCAGCCCGCCCCTGGACCGGCCGAGGGCCTGCCGCGCCGCCGAGCGTTCCGGATCCTCCAGTTTGTCCCCGCCCGGCTCCCCTTTTTGCGCGCACCGGCGGCGTGCTGGTGGGCCCGGTTGATGGTGGAGTCCACCGACACCGTCCACTCCACCTTGCCCACCGCGTCGTCGTGGACCTGCACGTGCTCCAGCAGCTTCGCCCAGGTTCCGTCTGACTCCCAACGGGCGAATCGCTCATAGACCGTCTGCCACGGCCCAAACCGCTCGGGCAGATCCCGCCACGGCGCACCCGTCCGCAACCGCCACAACACCCCGTTGACCACCTGCCGGTGATCCCGCCACGGGCGCCCACGCCCGTCCATGCCCGGGAGTAGCGGCTCTATCCGTCCCCACGCCGCGTCCGTCAGCTCACCTCGACCCACCACAAGATCAAATATCAGACACGGCCTAGGACGGTGCGCAACTCGAGTCCGTCGCGCGCCGCCACCATCTGGTCCTGGCCGAGCTGGCGGGGTGAGTTGTCGAATACGGTGACCCGCGCCCCTGCGGCGGCGAGGATCGGACCCTGCTGGCCACCGCCGGAGGCCAGGCACAACACGTCCTTGCCGGTCAGGTCCGTCGGCAGCCAGGAGCGGTCGACTGGCTCACGCCCGATCAGAACAATCGACCAGTCGCCCATGTGGGCGCGCTCGACCTCCTCAGCACTCACCGGCCTCGACCACTCGTTGCCCTCTTGGACACACTTGTCCCAGGCTGCCCGATTGTGGGCAACCGGGTCGACAACAATGTCCTGCACGATTAACTCCCTGCTACAGCCAAGCGGACACCTGCGGTACTGACAGTTCGGTGCCGCTAGCCAACACGATTGCATCGTGCGGGCTCAACGAAATTAGCGGGCATCGAGGTGTCCACGGGCTCGACGGGTGGTCGCGCAGCGGGTGCGTAAGCGCTGGTTGCCGGGGTTGCGGAAGCCGTAGGCGTCGCGGGCGATTGTCTTGACCCGGTTGGTGCCTTCGGAGCCGGCGTTGGTGATCCCAGTGTGCAGGAACGCAAGGATCTCTGGCCACCATGTCTCGACCGTTGTGGCTAGGCGCTGCAGTTCGGGAAGGTCGGCGTCGGCGCATCGGCGGTAGAACCGGTACAGCAGATCGCGGACCTGTTCCCGGTCCGGGCGGGTCCGGGCGGTGGCAAGCAGGTCCAGGAGGTCTTCCTTGGCGTTCCACGCAACGGTGATCGGCGCGCCGATCACCCTGGGCAGGTTGGACAGCTCGTCGAGGAGAGCGTCGACGTGCTCGCCGCGCATCCGGGCGGCGGAGCGGGTGAGCCGGTTGCGCAGTTCCCACTCGCGGTTGCCCTTGCGGCCGCGCCGGCCGCGGTGGGGCACGGTGATCCGGCGGCGGACCTCGGTGAGGGTCTGGTTCGCCAGCTGCACCAGGTGGAAGTGGTCCACGACCAGGGTGGCCTGCGGCAGGACCCGGCGGATCGCCGACTTGAAGATCGTGCACATGTCGATCGCGACGTACTGGACCGCGTCGCGCCAGGCTTGGTCGCGGTCGGCCAGCCAGTCGATGACCGCCTGGGCGGTGCGGCCTTCGACCTGCCCGAGCAGGCCCTGCTTGCCGGACAGGTCGACGAAGCCGACGTGCCAACGGTCCACGGCGGTCTGCCAGATCCCGGTAGCCTCGTCGGGGATCCATCTCGGCCGGCCTCGGCGGATCTCGTCGATACCGAGCGCCTGCACCGGCTCGGGCTGGGCCGGCAGCACCGCCCGGGCGTGACTGGTGAACGCCGCCGCAACGACCGGCCAGGAGAGCGCATAGTCGCGGGCCGCCTGGACGACCGTGCGGCCCTGATCGGCCACCGCCGCCCCGGCCGCAGCCCTTAATCGTGTGGTTAGCCGCTTACGTGGCGGTACTGGCGGGACCGACTCGGTGAACGAGCGACGCCGGCACGCCAGCTCGTCGCAGCGCCAGCGGCGCTTGGCCCACACCAGCCGCGGTCGGCGGCCACCGACCGACAGGTCACGCGGCCGGGTCACCCGCCGGCCCTTCGACCGCCGCGCCCGGGTGCCGCAGTCTGGGCAGTGGCGTGCCCGCTCATCAGCGGTGACCAGGTGCACGACCGGCCCGTCGGTGTCGTCGGCGACCCCGACCACGGCCAGGCCGTCAAGGCCCAACAACCGCGTCGTATCGTTTGCCACGTCCGTAGCTCTTCTGTTGTGATCACCTTGATTCGACAACAACATGATCTACGAGAGCTGCGGGCATCTATCAGTCAGGGTCCACAGTGGAACCCCGTCCGGCGCTCAAACCCCCACCAATTTCGAAGAGCCACAAATCGGCGCCATCAATGTCGGTCCGCGCCACGCCCGCGGCCTGGGCACGGGTGAGGAGCCGCGCCCCGGCCGCGCGCAGAGTGACGCACGAAGCGTGGAGTGCGGACTCGGTGTCCTCGATGGCGGCTGCCATCAGCACGACCACGCCCCGATACTTAGTTGTCCACGCGACGCAGTCGCGTAGCCACGAAACGAGAGCATCGTCGGGCGAGCTGGACGTTTCGAGGGCGCCTGCCTTTGCGGTCAGCTCGTCGAAGCTCGTGCGGAGCAGGGCATCGAGCAGCGCCTCGCGCGCCGGTGCTGGGGTGCGGCCCTCGGCACATGCACTTACGAGGTCCAGCCCCCGTACGGCACGGTGATGAGTTCCATGGCGTGGCCCACCGGGTCCATGAAGTACACGACGCGGCCGCCGTCGTTGTGGTTGATCGTGCCGGGCTGTTGCTGGCGCGGGTCGGCGTAGTGCTCGATGCCGCGCTGTGTGATCTGCGCGTACGCCGCGTCGAACTCCTCTTCAGAGATCAAGAAAGCGTAGTGCTGGGGAGTGATCTTGTCCGCGGGGATCGTGGCGAAGTCCAGCGTGACGCCGTTGCTCAGGTCGACCGCGATGAACGGGCCCCACTCGGCGGTGATCTCAAGGCCCAGCAGGCCCGCGAAAAACTCTGCTGACTCCCGGTTGTCCCGGGCGTGGACGATCGTGTGGTTCAACTCAACTGACAAGGAATGCCTCCGAGGGCATCTCCTGACACCTCCATGCCTCACCCAGCCGGTGACCGACACGCGATGTCGCCGTAGATCCTAGTCGCTGTTGTCTACGAAGTGAATCGGCGGTAGTTGATGAGGGCTGCGGCTATGGCGACGAAGGCGAGGAAGTGTTCGGCCGTGCGTTCGTAGCGGCAGTGCAGGCGTCGGCAGCCGACAAGCCAGGCGACCGTCCTCTCGACGACCCAGCGGTGGCGGCGGCCCATTCGTGTGGAGGACTCGATGCCGTTGCGGGCAGTGCGGTGGCGGATGCCTCGTTTGCGGAGCCATCTGCGCAGGTGGTCGTCGTAGCCCTTGTCCGCATGGAGCTTGGCCGGACGCCGACGACGCGGGCCGCGTCGGGAGCGGATGGGAGGGATCCCGCGTACGAGCGGCTTCAGGCCGAGGCTGTCGTGCATATTGGCGCCGGACCCTGCTGACGCTTCACTTCCGTCGGCGGAACCTCCCGCCGGAACAACACCCACAACTCATCCGGCACCAACCGCGCAACCAGATCCGTCATGAACGGCTCGACGAACAATCACGCCATAAGAAACGGCCGGGCGACAGGAAGCTGGACGAGCGTCCTGACCCAGGGCCTTCCGTCACCGGCCCCCACCTTGAGCGGAGCAGTCCCGCGTGGCCACATTCCTCTACGAGCTGGGCCTGTTCACCTTCGGGTACCGGCCCCGCGACATAAAGAACAAGGTCAGAAGCTGTGTCACAGCCTTTTACCGCAGATCACAGCGTCATGAAGCACGGTGGTGCTTCTGCTTGCCGTTCGGGCCGGCGTCAATGGACGGGCCTCCGAGCAGCAGCGGAAACCTCGGGCGGGTGTCGCGCGGGTGACCGGGGCCGCCTCAGGGAATCAGGCCCTCTCATTCAAGCGTGGCAAGGCGGCGCTGCAGGTCCTCGACCAGTTGCACCCAATGGCGTTGCTCCTCGACCTGATCCGAGGTGATGGCACCGAACCCGGTGTAGTTCCTGGGGTCGGCGGCCTCCTCCTGGACACCTCTGAGCTTGTCGCTTTCGTTCTCGTGCAGGACGGCGAGCAGCGACGGGCCGTACCGTTCAGGCCGGGTGTCCGGGCCGAATTCAGGTACGACTCCATGACCGTAGGAGCGATCCCGCAGACCGAAGACCGTGCTGCGGCCCGCGGCGAGCTCTTCGGTGTGATAGCAGATCAGACAACTGCCGTACCGCCCCTCGTTGGGCAGGTCGGTAAGCGGGATCAGCCCGGGGTCGATGGCGAATGCCTGCAGTTCGGCGCGCCACACGGGATTGGCCTGCATGCGCAGACCACCCCTCGTCGAGGGGCTGGCGAGTTCCCACACCAAACAGCCCCCGTCCACGAGTTCGACCTCCTCGGCGTCGTCGTCGGCGCGGGCGAACAGGAAGAACTCGTCGGGAAACTCGACGCCATAGCAGCGGCGGATGACCTCACGGTCGGTACAACCGTGTTCGTACAGCGCCGCCGCAAAGCGACCCATGGATGGGTAATCGGTCCGCGATGCCGCGGCCTTGAGATGCTTGAGCTCGCGTTTGGCCACCCACAACTCCCCATCGACAGGCGCCGCGTGGCCCGCGACGGGCCGAAGACACCCAGCGTATCCGGTGGTCGGCTACCTGCGCCGGTGCAACGCCAACGCCCGCCACCCCGACGTCCTGGCCGCCCAACGCAAGGAGCGCGCCCGCATTCGCAGCGAGAATCCGCTGGGGCGGACGTCCCTCCCCGACATGGACTGACCATCCGGCCCAGCCATCATCTCCGCTCACAGCTCCAGGCCGGCGTGGACGAGCCGGAATGCGGCCACCGGGTCCGCGGCACGGGTGACTGTTCGGCCCACGTTGACATGTGACGCACGAGCGGCAAAACGCGGCCCACCGAACAAACCGCTCGACGACCAGGGCGAACATCACTGGGTTTTCGCGGGGGCGGTGTACGACGGGCTGCGTGCTGGGGGGATCGAGCCGAAGGACCGGTGCTCGTAGGGGCTTGGTGGGCCCGGCGGCGGCAGCATCGGCCGGACGCGGGGCCGGCCGCCGGGCTCGGTTCAGTGTCGCTGGTGGGGTGTGTGGTCGGCGTGAGGTCCGGTTCGCACGCCCACTTCTGTGGCGTGCGGGGCCGGGTTGCCGCGCCGGCGGAGGTGACGGGGCAGCTGAGGCCGTTAAGGCCTGGTCGGCTCGCCGTGGGCGTCAGGGCGTCGTAGTCGTCTTCCTCAAGTCTTGGCAAGCTGCGGGCTTGCCGGTCTCGTTCCCGGGGCGCTCCTTGAGCGCGTCGTAGCGGCCGTCGGCGAGTTCGTCGTAGCTCTGGCCGCAGCCGGTCAGCAGCAGAAGGCCGGCAGCGGCGGCGGTGAGGATGGAGGCTGAAATGGGCAATCGTGTCCCCCTTGAGGTTCGGGCTCCTCATGGTGGAGCGGTGGGCCGGCGGGCGCGGGGGTGTTGAGCTGGGCGATGATGCAGTCGCTCATGGCTCCTCTCTCGGGTCGGTCAGCTCGAGACCGATGACGATCCACATGCCGCAGAGGCAGAGGATGCGGTCGGCCCAGTCGAGGGTGAGGGTGGCGCGGCCGGGGAGCATCTGGCACTGCAGCTTGCCGGAGAGGCCGAGCCGGCTGCCGTCGGAGGACTGACTTGGCGTGACTCGGGCTCGCCCGTCCTTGGCGGCGGGCACGGCAGCGTTGGGCGGTCGGAAGCAGCCGGCGAAGCAGTCCCTTGCGACCCCAGCGAGGCGGCCATCGCATCAGCCTCTCCGCGCACCGGGCCAGACGATGGGCAGCAATTCGTGGCCGGGCCGCGGTGGTGTGCGTGCGTGCGCGAATGATCTACTCATGGGGTGTATCTCACGGCCTTTCTACTGGAGTTCCAGTCGTGGTACTGGAAACGCGAGTTCCACGACGAGGAGTTGCGTGCCGCCTTTGCGGCGACGAATGATCCGACCACCCCGGACGAGTTCGAGAGTGGGTTCCTGACACTGCTGCGCA
This sequence comes from Streptomyces sp. NPDC054841, assembly GCF_053611045.1. Classification (NCBI taxonomy): domain Bacteria; kingdom Bacillati; phylum Actinomycetota; class Actinomycetes; order Kitasatosporales; family Streptomycetaceae; genus Streptomyces; species Streptomyces sp. NPDC054841. Next base: position 16,834 of record NZ_JBSGZO010000073.1, read on the forward strand.
GCGGCGACACGGTCGCCTGCGGTATCGCGCTGGACTACTACGACCGTGCTGAGATGACGAGCAGGTTCGTGGGTGGCAACCCGCTGGAGCAGCACGCGGAGGAGGTGTTCGCGGTCGCCCGGGAGCTGCTCGGACAGCCGCCGAGACCCGCGGACGATGTCGCCGGGGAGGGCGCCAACCACGCGAGCGCACTGGCGGCCCTGATGCGCTTCGGCCTGGAAGAGCGGGACGCGGACGCGATCGCCGGGATCCTGGCACGGATGCCGGACAGAGACCTGCGGGAACGCGCCCTCGATGCGGCGCGCTTCCTTGTGGACGCAGGAGAAGACGAGGACGAGGACGGCGCGGCCGCCCATCCTCGGCTCGTCGCGCTGATCGCCCGGGTGGAGGCGTGCCGTGACCGCGTCGAGGCGGTCGCCGCGCTGTGTGACGCCCCCGGAGCCGAGGCAACCGAGGCCCTCGTTCGTGCGACCGGTGATGCCGAGTGGCGGGTCCGGCAGGAGGCCGCGGCCGCGCTGGCGGCGGGCAAGCGCTTCTACACACACCGGCCCCTGCTGGAACGTCTGGCCCGGAGCTGGTCGGCCGACGAACGGTCCGCCGCGGCGGACGAGGTCCGCGACGCGCTCGCCGAAGGCCCGCACAGCCTGTACTGGGAAGGGACCGAACTGGCGGGCGCGGAGCTGCGTGAGGCGCACCGTGAGCTGAGGTCCCCCCCGCGTCCTTCCCGGTCGGCGATCTTGTGACTGACGGGTTCTCCACAGGCGTTGCCGAGTCGGTCGTAGTCCCACGGCCTGGTTCAGGTCGTATCGGTGTGTCGGTTCGGTGGGCTCGGTCATCGCCCCGTACTCATGTCTGTTGAGATGGTCACCTGGTCACAGCCCCGCAAAGCGGCCGGCTGTGGGGCCTGCTCACGCGTGGCGGCGTTCATCTTCCGCAGGCCGTCCGGGGTGGCCGCCGCTGCCTTTCCACGGCCGCGGACCTGCCGGTTCCTGTCCAGCTTCAGCGGCTTCGGAAGTTCAGGCAGGCCTTGTTGCCGGTGCTGGTCGAACCCAGGATGAGCTTGGTCAGGTCACCTGTTTCCGTCTTCACTCAACCCCAACGGCCAAACGGATACCAACTCGCGAATCACCCTCAAAGATCACCCAGATGTCCAGGTAGAGTCGCCGCTCGCGGCGGGTCTCTCGGGTAAGACTTGAAACGACCATTTCTGACGCAGAGTCAGATTTTGCCTTGGTCCCCAGAAGACTCGGAGACTTGCCATGCGCAGAATCAATCTCGCCCTGAGCGCGGCCACCGCTTTCGGTGCAGTCCTGTACTGTGCCCCGCTGGCCTCGGCCGCACCGCCCTTTACCTTGTTGACGCGGGTCACCGAGGCAACAACCACTGGGGACGGTTCCAGCCAGGGCAGCGAGTTGGTGATCGCCGAGGACGTCTACCGCGACAACCAAATGGTCGGCCGAGCCGGCGTGACCTGCACGATCGTCCGCGTCGACCCCCTGGACGACTCCCGCGACATGCAGTGCGTGGCGACATTCCTCCTGGCCGGCGGCGACATCACCCTGCAGGGGAGGCTCACCTTCACCCAGGCCCCCACAGACTTCGATGTCGCCGTTACCGGAGGCACCGGGATCTACAGCGACGCCAGCGGTACGGCCCACGGCCACGTCGTCAACGAAACGGACACCGAAGTCACCATCAGCCTCAACGGCTGATGCAGCGGCAGGGGCTGCTTGCCCACCGTCGCCGTCGGGGGTGGGTGAGATCGGCTGGTCGCGGGCTCGTTGCCGGGCTACAGCCGGGGCTGGGTGAACAGGCCAGGCACGGGCACGGGCACGGGCACGGGCACGGGGGCGAGGCTGAGGAGGGTCTTGCGGGTGGTGATCCGCAGGTGGTCGATCTCCTGGTCGAATTCACGTAGCCGTGTGGCCAGTTCGTCGATACGGGCCCAGGCCTGCTCGGCCTCGCCGGTCAGCGCTCGCTCCCGCGCGTCGATCTGCTCCAAGAATGGTTTGGCCGCGTCACGCGCTCGTTGCCCGGCGACGGGTCGCGCGGATGAGCAGACCCGCCCCTGGCTCTTGAGGCCGCCTCCTCATGTGCGGACCGCTACTCCCGCCCGAGCCAGAGGTCAGGGCCGAAGACCTCGTAGTGGATCGCTTCCGCGGGCACGCCGCGGCGCAGCAGGTCGCCCCGGATTGCCCGCATGAACGGCAGCGGGCCGCACAAGTAGGCAGTAAGCCCCGGAAGGAGGTCCAGGCTGCCGATATCGGCCCGGCCGGTCGACGCCTCCGGCGTCTGGTCGCCGGGCTCCTCGTACCAAAGGTGCAGCCGGGCGTCCGGCAGCGCCCGCACGAGGCTGCGCTGCTCGTCCCGGTGCGCATGGTCGACGGGGGTGCGGTCGGCGTGGACCACGGTCACCGGACGGGCGGAGCCTGTGGAGGCGAGGTGGTCCAGCATGGCCAGCATGGGCGTGCTGCCGATACCGGCTGAGGCCAGCAGCAGCGGGCCGTCGCCCGTTGGCAGCACCAGGTCACCGAAGGGGGCGGACACGGTGAGCACGTCACCCGTCCGCGTGTGCGTGTGGAGCCAGGACGAGACCTCGCCGTCCGGCCGCTCGGCGTCGTGGACGTGCTTGACGGTGATGCGCCAGTGGGGGTGGCCCGGCGCGCCGGACAGGCTGTACTGGCGGATCTGCCGGGCACCATCGGGCAGTTCGGCCTGGACGCTGACGTACTGGCCCGGGCGGAACGACCCTGTGGGCCGGCCGTCTGCGCGCCGCAGCAGGAAGGAGACGGCGTCGGGGGCCTCCTGGCGCCGTTCGATGACCTCCATGCGGTGCCAGATGTCGCCCTCAGTGGTGGCGGCCTCCTGGTAGAGGCGGGCCTCGATGGCGATCAGCGCGTTGGCCATCAGCCAGTACACCTCGTCCCAGGCCGCGACGACCTCGGGGGTGACGGCGTCGCCGAGCACATCGGCTATCGCCCCGAACAGGTGGTGGTGGACGATCTTGTACTGCTCGGACGTGATGCCGAGGGAGGCGTGCTTGTGCGCGATCCGGGCGAGCATCGCGTCCGGGCGGGTGTCGGGGCTTTCCAGCAGCATGCCTGCGAACGCCGCGATGGAGCCCGCCAGTGCCCGCTGCTGCCCCCCTGTGGCCTGGTTGCCCCGGTTGAACAGGTCCCGCAGCAGCTCGGGGTGGGCATCGAACAGCTTCCGGTAGAAGAGCTCGGTGATGTCCCCGATGGCGGCACCGACCGCCGGGAGGGTGGCTCGGATGACAGGGGCGGACTCCTCAGAGAGCACAGCGACTCCTAAATTGGTTAATGATCTTCGCATTTAAAGGGGTGAGTGATCGACCACCATGACGGGCGTGAGCTACTCCGGCGGGCGAGCCGTCAGCCCGACGAGCACCGGCCCGGTGGGCGAGCCCACCAGGTCGGTCACCGTCAACGGGTCAAGCGTGGCGTAGAACGCGTTCTGAGCATCGCGCAGCGCCCGGCGCAGACGACAGGCTCCCCGCAGCGGGCACGGCGGATCGTCCTCGCAGGCGACAACCTCGCCCTCGCCCTCGAGCTCCCGTACCAGCCATCCCACCGAGGCCCGCCGACCGAGGTCCGTCAGGGCCAGTCCACCGCCACGGCCCCGCCGGGCCTCCACCACCCCCAGGCGCTGGAGGCGTGTGATCGCCTTCGCCGCGTGCGTGTACGGCACGTTCATGACCTCTGCCACCTCGCGCGTGGTCAGCGGGTCGCTGCCGTCCTGGGAGACCGCCAGGCGCATCACGGAACGCAGCGCCAGGTCGGTGAACTTTGTCAGCCGCACAGCCCGAACACTAGCAAATACGCATGCCAGATTCTTATTCAAAAGCGCCCGCAGCCATGTGGAGCGCGTCACGGACGGGGCCGTGAGGAGCCATGGGGAGGGAGTTTCTCAACCGGTGGCCCACCGTGGTGAGTTCCGCCGTCGGGCGTGGTGAGTTCCTGCCCCTCGGGCGTGGACGAGTTTCAACAGGTGGGAGATGGCGACCTCGGGACGGACAACCGCTCGGGCACGTTTCATGGCGGCGCTCTCCTCGACGTTCGAGCGGCCTTGCCCAAGAGGGTGCGATCTTCTCGTTGCGCAGCTGCATTTGCAGGCCCCGGGAGATCCTCCTGGGCCGGCGGAACCGCCTTACGGGCGCGTCGCCGCCTCGCGAAGGGCTTGTCCGTCCACAGCAGGCGATAGGGGCAAAGGAGAGTACCCACCCCTTGCCACTCTCAACGTATAGCGCACCGGGGGGCTTGCGGCAAGGCCCGGGTCGTACCGCAGAATCACTGGCCGAGGCCAGGACCTGCGGAAATAGGAGATTCACGAAGTGCATGTGTTGTTGTCGGTTCATGGGTCGTGCGGTGACGTCGAGCAGGCGGTGGGACTCGCGTTGCGGTTGCGGGCACTCGGCGCCGAGGTGCGGGTGTGCGCGCCGCCGGACTTCGCGGGTGCGACCTCGGATCGGAGCCGATGACATGAACCCCTTGATCACCAGCGCGTTCGACCTTCCCGACCACCTCTCCCCCAAGGCCGACCCGATGCTGATCGCCGGCGACGAGCAGCACTTCGCGACCATCGCGGAGAGCCTCGAGCAGGCGATCGCCGAACTGTCCGACCGCCTCGATGCCGAGCTCAAGGCGCCCGGCGGCATTGGCCGGCAGGCGATGGACCGGGACGTGGAGATCCACCGGCTGACCGGTCGTCTGCGCGCCTTGCGTCGCTTCGGTTTGGACCTGTGCCTCGGACACATCGTCAGCGCAGACGATGCCGAGCCCATGTACATCGGACGGCTTGGCCTCACCGACAGCAAGGGGCGCCGGCTGCTGCTCGACTGGCGCTCCCCCGCGGCTGAGCCGTTCTTCGCGGCGACCCACGCCGATCCGATGGGTCTGGCAAGCCGCCGCAGGTATCGCTGGACCCGCGGCCGGATCAGCGACTACTGGGACGAAGTGTTCACCGCTGACGGGCTTGAAGGGCACGCCGCGCTCGACGACCAGTCCGCCTTCATCGCCAGCCTGGGCAGCAACCGGTCGACCCGGATGCGAGACGTGCTCGCCACTATCCAGGCCGACCAGGACGCCATCGTCCGGGCGGGATCCCGCGGCGCTCTCGTCGTCGACGGTGGTCCGGGTACGGGGAAGACCGTCGTCGCTCTGCACCGCTCCGCCTACCTCCTCTACTCCGACCCTCGCCTCGGTCACCGTCGGGGCGGCGTGCTGTTCGTCGGTCCGCACCGGCCCTACCTGGCCTACGTCGCCGACGTCCTCCCCAGCCTCGGAGAGGAGGGCGTGCAGACCTGCACCCTGCGGGACCTCGTCGCCGAGGGAGCCGGAGCAGCGATGGAGACCGACTCGAACGTGGCCCTCCTGAAGGCGTCCGCGAACATGGTGAGGGCGATCGAGACGGCCGTCAGGTTCTACGAAGAGCCGCCCACCGAGGGGATGGCGGTCACGGCCTCCGGGTCCGACATCTGGCTGAGCGCCGACGATTGGGCCGAGGCGTTCGATGCACCAGATCCAGGTACTCCGCACAACGAAGCGCGCGACCAGATCTGGGAGGAGCTGGTCACGATCCTGATGGACAAGCACGACGGCGACGTCTCGCCCGACCTGTTCCGGAGGTCGCTGCTGCACGACAAGGAGCTGGTCAGGACCCTCAACGGCGCGTGGCCGCTGCTCGAAGCGGCTGACCTCGTCGGAGACCTGTGGTCGGTACCCGCCTACCTGCGGATGTGCGCGCCCTGGCTCAGCCGCGATGACGTTCAGACACTGCAACGCGAGGACGCCCAGGCCTGGACGGTGTCCGATCTGCCGCTCCTGGACGCGGCACGGCAGCGGCTCGGCGACCCGGAGGCCTCACGACGCAAACGTCGGCACGATGCCGCTGTCGCCGCCGAACGCGAGCGCATGGCCGGTGTCATCGACAACGTGCTCGCGGCCGATGACGACGGTGAAGGTGCGGTGACGATGCTGCGCGGACAGGACCTGCAGGACAGCCTGATCGACCAGACCGCACTGCCCAGCGCCGAACCGGACCTGCTCGCCGGCCCGTTCGCGCACGTCGTCGTGGACGAAGCCCAGGAACTGACCGACGCCGAGTGGCAGATGCTGCTGCTCCGCTGCCCGTCCCGGAGCTTCACCATCGTCGGGGACCGCGCCCAGGCCAGGCACGGGTTCACGGAGTCGTGGCAGGAACGGCTCGAGCGGATCGGGCTCGACCGGATCAGCGTGGCCTCCCTGAGCGTCAACTACCGCACGCCGGAGGAGGTCATGGCGGAAGCCGAGCCGGTCATCCGGGCCGTGCTCCCGGACGCCAATGTGCCGGCCTCCATCCGCAGCAGCGGCGTCCCCGTCCTGCGCGGATCCGTTTCGGATCTGGACTCGGTCATCGACACCTGGCTCGCCACTCATGCCGACGGGATCGCCTGCGTCATCGGCGATCCCACATTCCGGGCGACGTCCCGCGTCCGGTCGCTGACCCCGGAGCTGTCGAAGGGGCTCGAGTTCGACCTGGTCGTCCTCATCGACCCGGAGGAGTTCGGCAAGGGCATCGAAGGAGCGGTCGACCGCTATGTCGCGATGACCCGAGCAACCCAGCAACTCGTCATCCTCACGAGCTCCTGATGTCGGCCAGGACAACGTGATCGCCGCCCGCCGATCATGAGGACCGCCACCGGAGGTGTGTGCCTGGGCTTCGCGGTCCGCGCCGGGCTGGGTCAGGCGCCGATGACGATCCGGGTGTGAGGGAGGTCGACGATCCGGCCGAGCGGGAGCACGCTCGTGTGCGGCGCGGCGCGGCGCGGCGGGCGAGGACCGTGGGCTCCGGAGCGCCGCGGTGGTGGTCACGCCGGCGCCGGACCCGGGACCGGCGGGGTGTCCCGACGGTCCCGGGAAGGGGAGTTCCTCGGTCAGTGGTAGCTCACCACGGCACGGATCAGATAGTGGTCCGAGATATCGGTGTCGGTGGTCGAGCAGGAGTAGTCGGCGCTCTGCGGGCCGAAGATGTAGTCGAGCTTCAGGCTGGACGACGCGCTCACATGGGTGGGGGCACCGGTGCGCGAGCCGCCGTGGGCCTGCTGGTCGCACTCCTCGAAGCGGCTGTCGGTGACTCCCGGCTGGTAGTAGAGCGGTTCGAGCACCCACGCCGGGGCCGAACCGGGCCCCTGGGGCGCGTCGGGCGGGCTGGCATTCAGGTCGCCGCCGAAGACGACCTCGTAGCCGAGGCCGCGCAGCGTGGAGGCCTGCTGGAAGGCCGTCTTCGCCTGCTCGTTCCTGTAGTACCCGGTGGGGTTGGTGTTACCGGTCTCGTTCACGTCGTCGCCGGCGACCCCGGCGCTGAAGTGGCCGCCGCAGTAGGCCGTGCCCTGCGAGGGAAGCGTCGCGCACATCAGCGGGCGCTGCTCGGCGGTGTCCCGCGAGGCCAGGACCCAGGAGCGGTACCAGGTGTTCTCGCTCGGGACGGCGACGGCCATGCCGTACGCGCCCCGGTCGGCGCCGCCCGAGGAGTTCGCGCAGTGCTTCTGGGCGAGGACGTCGGTGCCGGTCATCTTCCGGTACGTAGGGGCGAACCGCACGTCCCAGTCCGTCAGACCGCCCACGCTCCGATTCTCGAGACTGCTCTCCAACGGGACGGCGGACTTCTCGCAGAACTCCTGTACGAACATCATGTCGGCGTCGGCGTCCGCGGCCCGCGCGGCGACGGTGTCACCGACGGTGGCCACCTCGGCGTTGTCGAGGGCGCAGTCGGCGTTGTTGTTGGAGCAGGCGTTCCACGACACGACGTTTTTCACGGTTCCCGCAGGGCTGTTCGTCGTCGCCGGGGGGTTGGCCGTGCCCCCGTACTGGCCCGTGTTCGGCACGGGCACGAGCCGGATGCGCTCCCACGACCCGGAGGCCGCGCCGTAGGCGGCCAGGAGCAGCCCCTGGTCACCGGCGGGGGTGAGGTTGAAGCGCGCCGACACGTACTGCTGGGTCGCCATGGACTTCAGGTTGTAGGCCCCGGCCACCTGCGAGTCCTTCAGGAGCTGGAACTTCTCCCAGGCGCCCGAGCTGGTGCCGATGGACTTCGCGCGGGCGCGCAGCATCTTCGTGTAGGGGGCCGCGTAGTTGACCTCGGTCGAGACGTAGAGGCCGTTCTCCTCGTTCCGCAGGGAGACGGTGGCGCCGTTGTCGGCGGTGTGCAGGGTGAAGGTCTCCCAGGTGCCGATCGCGGACGGCGAGGTGGCCGTGGTCCTGGCCCGCAGCCTGCCCTTCTGGTCCGTGCCGAGTGTGTCGCTCAGCTCGGCTGCGACGTAGAAGTCCTGCCCCGTGACCCCGTCCGTGACCTGGAGGGCCCACCGCTGGCCGGTCGAGGACCGCGGAGCGTCCGCGGCCGCGGCCTGCCCGGGGGCGACCAGACCCATCGAGCCGGCCACGAGCAGGGCCAGGGCACTCATCACAATGCGTATGCGTTTCACCCGGCCCATTCTCACCACCCGCTGCCGAAGCGGAACAGCGACCTCCTGTCAGAGGAGTTCGTCGCCTTCCGTGATGTCAGTCTCGGATTTCCCGGAAGATCTCGATCTGGGCTCCGACGGAGTTGCGGCGCTCCGCTCGGTTCCTCGTAGCCTCGGTTGATCACGTAGACGTTGGGCCGGGCAGACGGAGGCAGTCGTTGCGGCTCAGCAGCATGCTCCCGACCGAGCAGACCTCGCCGCTTGCGCTGTTGTCGCCGTGCCGTGACCGGAAAAGTTCACCGGGTTGCGGCAGCAGAGCAGTGTGTGCCCGATATTCGTTTCGTGCCGTGTGGGAAGCACCTTACGGTGGCGCGGTGACGACTCAGATGATCATTCTCAACGGTGGCTCCAGCTCGGGGAAGTCCGGCATCGTACGGTGTCTGCAGGCCGTACTGCCGGATCCGTGGCTGGCGTTCGGGTGCGACTCGTTCGTCGACGCTCTGCCCGCGAAGATGCAGGCTTCGGACGAGGGAATCGTGTTCGCTGCGGATGGAGAGGTGAGCGTCGGGCCGGACTTCCGGGCGCTGGAGGCGGCCTGGATGGACGGTGTCGTGGCGATGGCCCGTTCAGGCGCCAGGGTCATCATCGATGACGTCTTCCTCGGCGGAGCGGCGTCCCAGCAGCGGTGGCGGAAGGCTCTGGGCGAGACGGCCGTGTTGTGGGTCGGCGTCAGGTGTGAGGGTGCGGTCGCCGCAGGCCGTGAGGTCGCTCGAGGAGATCGCATCCAGGGGATGGCCGCGTCGCAGGCGGATGTGGTTCACGAGAGGGTGCTCTACGACCTGGAGGTGGACACGACGCATACCGAGTCCCTGGTGTG
>NZ_JBSGZO010000074.1:0-25899 GCF_053611045.1 Streptomyces sp. NPDC054841
ACAAATAAGTACACGTCGGAAGCTCTCTGCAGGATATTAAAAAAACACGGCTCGCCACCCGGGAGGCCCGGCCGGGCGGGGAGGCCCGGCCGGGCGGGGAGGCCCAGCCGGTCCACGACGGGTCGCTCGCCGGGCGGGTGATCCTGATCGTCGACGACGACGCACGGAACGTCTACGCGCTCACCGAGATCCTGGAGGCGGCTGGGGCGCGGGTGCTCACGGCGGACGACGGACGCTCCGGCATCGAACTGCTCACCGCGCACCAGGACGTGGACCTGATCGTGATGGACGTGATGATGTCCGGGATGGACGGCTACAGCGCCACCGCCGCCATCCGTGAGCTGCCGCGCTTCGCCGACGTGCCCATCATCGCCGTGACCGCCAAGGCCATGCCGGGAGACCGGACCAAGAGCCTGGAGGCCGGGGCCAACGACTACATCACCAAACCGGTCGACGCGTACGACCTGGTCGCGCGCGTACGCAGCTGGCTGAAGCGCTGACCTGCTGCTGCCCGGGCCGTATCGGGTGGCAGTGCCCTACGCGGCGACAGTGCCGTTCGCGGCGCCCGGGCCGTACCCGGCGCGGGTGTGCGGTATGCGGCCTCACGACACGCGGACGACCACCAGGCTGGTGTCGTCGTCGGTGTCCCCGGTGACCGAGCCGAGCAGCCGGTCCGTCCGCTCGTCCAGGCCGCCGGGGCCGAGCCGCTCCGCCGCGCGGCGGAGATTCGCGAGGCTCTCGTCGAGCCCGGTGTGCCGGCTCTCCACCAGACCGTCCGTGTACAGCATCAGCGTGTCCCCGGCCTTGAGCGCGGTGCTCGACTCCGTGTACTCCACCTCCGGCACCGCGCCCAGCAGGATGTTCCGCGGCGCCTCCAGGAAGTCCGCCCGCCCGGCACGGAGCAGGAGCAGCGGCAGATGCCCGGCGCTGGCCCAGCGCAGCGACCGGTCCGCGGGGTCGTACAGCGCACACACGGCGGTGGCCGTCGGGTGCCCGTGCGTGTGCAGCGTGACCTCGTTGAGCCAGGCCATCAGCCGCCCCGGCGCATGACCGGTGAAGGCCAGGCCGCGCAGCGCGTTGCGCAGTGCCACCATGCCCGTCACCGAATCGATGCCGTGCCCGGCGATGTCGCCGACGGCGACCAGCACCCGGCCACTGGGCAGCGGCAGGACGTCGTACCAGTCACCGCCCACCCGGTACTCCTCGACCGCGGGCCGGTAGCGGGCCGCGACCTGGAGGCCGGGCAGCCGATGCAGAACGGGCACTTCGGGGACGATCGCCTGCTGCAGCTGGAGAACGATCTGATGACGCAGCGCGGCCTGCGTCTGTGCGGCGGTCAGCCGGTCGAAGGTCGCGCTGAGCGCGATCTCCGTGTGGTGCTGCGCCGAGACGTCCTGGTACACCCCGGTGATGCCGGTGAGGACGCCGCCTGTCAGCAGCGGTTCCGCGGCGATCCTGACATGCCGCAGCCCGCCGTCCTCGCGGACCGCGCGGACCACGGTGTGCGCCCCCTCGTGGCTCCGGGTCAGCGCCGTGAGCAGCTCGGTCAGATTCCCGGCCTCGTCGCGGTGCAGATGCGGCGCGAGCCGGCCCAGTGGCACCGGGGGAGTGGCCGGGTCGAGCCCGAAGATCCGGTACGCCTGCTCGCTCCACCGGGACCTGCCGCTGATCAGGTCGTCCTCGAAGGCGGCCAGGTTCTCCAGCCGGCCCAGGACCCGCGAGAGGGACATCCCGGGATCGGTGGCACCGTGCCAGAGCACGACGGTCCGGCCGGGGCCGACGGGCAGCACCCGGACGTCGTGCAGCGGATCGGGGTCCCCGGCCCGGTGCTCGACAGGCACCCTGGCCGCCCGCTGCGGGGCCGCGGATTCCCGCGCCGCCTGAGCGAGTCGTACGAGATCGGCGTGCATGGTCGGGAGCACCTGGGCGAGCGGGCGGCCCGCCGGGCCGTGCACCGGGCCCGCGGAGTCCAGCGCCGGCCGGTTGAGGTGCTCGACATGCAGGGTCCCGGTGTCCGGGTCCGCGCGCAGGGCCATCGCCGGATGCGTCAGCAGATCGAGCAGCGGGGCGAGTACGGCGGGCTCCGCGGGGTCGGGCGCGCCCGCGTCCAGGATCCGCGCGGCCGGGACCGCCAGACCGGTCAGCGCCCGCTGCACCGGCTCGTCCAGGGTCATCGGGCCCGGCCAGTCGGCGACTGCCAGCCCGGTCACCGTCCCGCGCTGCCGCAGCGGCAGTACGGCCCGGGCCGCGTCCGGAACGGGCCCCGGCAGCCGCTCGCCCTCCGGCGGGCCGGACGGCAGCCACACGGGGGCGGCCTCCGTCAGTACCCGGTGCAGCGGACTGCCCGCCGCCGGTGGAATCCACCGCCAGTGCGCGGCCTCCAGCGGGCTCACCCCCGCCTGCCCGGCCAGCTCGAGACAGTCCGTCGCCGTGCGCCGGAACAACCACAGGCCACGGACGCCGAGCGGGCGCATCCCGCCGTCCAGCAGGGTCTCGGCGATCTCGTCGACCGTGCTGCCGGTCTGCGCGGCGGCCTCCGCGGCAGCCTCGATGTGACGGGCCCTGCGCGCGTCGGCCCGGTTCTCGTCGGCCCGGTCCGCGTCGCGTCTGTCCGCGTCCAGGGCTGCGTCCGCGCTGTGGACTGCGTCGGGGGCGTCGGGGGCGTCGGGGGCGTCGGGGGTGCCGGGGGCGTCGGGGGTGCCGGCGGCGCGTGGGGCGGTCGGGGCGTGCCCGGCATGCGCGGCGCTCCGTGCGTTCGCGGCCTGCTCGTCCCGCGTGGCACTTTCGGCCTGCAGAGCGTTCTCGTCCCGCGTGGCGCTCTCGGGCTGCAGAGCGTTCTCGTCCCGCGTGGCGCTCTCGGGCTGCAGAGCGTTCTCGTCCCGCGTGGCGCTCTCGAACTGCAGAACGTTCTCGCCCGCCGCGTCGGCCGTCCCTGATGCGGCGTTGACGATGTCCGCGGCCAGATCCTCCGGGGGAAGACCGGTGGTCTCTGCGAGCTGCGCGAGGTGGTCGACGGCCTCGGCCGGAGTGAGAGAGAGCTGTGCGACAAGGACGCCCGAGGCCAGGTCGAGCAGATGGTGCCGCGCGACGTCGCGGCGCAGAGCCGCGAGTTCGGCGGTGAGCTGCGTGACTGCGGCGGCCAGCTGGTCCGGCCCCGGTTCGTCCCGCCCTTGATCGGGCACGGTCATGTCGTCTCCAGCGTGACGAACCGGATTCTACCCGGGCACAACGCTCCGGGCAGCGGACGGCCGCCCGTACCGGCGTGGGGTGTACGGGCGGCCGCCGCGTTGTCCGTCAGGCGCCGCGTGGCCGTTCCGGCCCTGGACGCTGTGGCCCTCGCGGGCCGTGCTGACGCTGATGGTGGTGGTGCGTGGGCGCTCCCGGGGCGCCGGGAGTGCCCTGCACGTCCTGCCTGTCCTGCCTGCCCTGAGTACTCGCGGAACCCGCGGCGCCGGGGCTGTCGGCGTCGTACTGCTGCCGCAGCTCCTCGGCCTTGCGGCGCAGCCGCGCCCGGTGTTCGGGGTCGTTGCAGCGGTCCGCGCCGCGGGTGAGCTCCTCGGCCATCGCCCGGAGCTGCTCCGGAGTCCTGACGGGTTCACCTGCTGTGGTCATGGCTCCTCCTTCCGTGGCCGGACGCCTGTAGGCGTCGGGCCCGGGGCCATGAGCCAGGCAAACACGGCGGGGTCACCCTCGCATCCCCGCCTGTCGCGGAGCGTGACGAACTGCCCTTCTACCTGGGGTGATGCTCACCGGAGGTCCCCGTGCCGCCGCGCGGACCGGGCCGCAGCCCGTGAATTTCCGGATAACCCGGCCCGGCGCGGGCAGGCGCCGTATGCCGGCGAAGGGAGTGAGGGCCATGACGCAGCTCGTGAAGGACGTGATGACGAATGGAGTGCTGGCACTGGCTCCCGAGGCATCGCTCGTCGAGGCCGCCAGGCTGATGCGGGACAGGGACATCGGAAACGTGATGGTCGCCGACGAGGACCGGCTGCTCGGCGTGCTGACGGACCGTGACATCGCTGTGCGTTCGGTCGCCATGGGCCACAACCCGCACATCGTGCCGGTTCGTTCCGTGTGCACCCCGAACGTGCTCACCATCGGACCGGACGTGGACGCCGCCGAGGCCGTGAGGGTGATGCGGGTGCACGGGGTGCGCCGGCTCGCGGTCGTCGAGGACAGCCGGCCGCTGGGTGTCGTCACGCTCGGGGACCTCGCGAGGGCCCGTGATCCGGGCTCCGCCCTGGCAGGCATCAGCGCCGCGCCGCCGAACAGCGGAGCCTGAGCGGGGCCTTCGGCTCCTGCCCGGATGGTCTTGTCCGGGTGGGCCGGGCTCTTCCGGGCCGGCTCACGGGCCTGGCCCAGGAACCGGACGGGACCGGACGGAACCGGACGGGACCGGGCGGGACCGGGCGGCCGGGCAGCCACCGGGCCGCCGGGACGCACCGGGGCCTCAGGGCCTCACAGCCGCGGGGCCTCACATGTGGCGGTTCGCGTAGTACTGCTCGATGAGGCGGACGGCCATCACATCATCGTCGTCCCGTCCGCTCTCGAAGTCCGGCGACTCCTTGATCTGCGCTTTCGAACAGTCCACGTACACCGTCTCGTTCTCGTGGTCGATCCGCGTGACCACACCCGCCGGTACGCGGACCCGGTGGCCGAAGATCCACGGCCCGGTGTCCACGACGATGTAGGAGCGGCCGACGTCCTCGGAGTGCCTGTCGATCTTGCCGATGGCACCGTCGGTCGCCTCGACCTTGTATCCGATCAGCTGCGCCCCCGGTGCGTGCCCCGCGGTCTCGGGGAAACCCCACATACCTGCACCCATGGCGATGTCCTTTCCTCCTGTGCTGCGGGTACCCGGTTCATGCTGCGGGTACCCGACGCAGAGCTGCCGACCTGGCGACGGTTCGCCCGCCCCGGCCGGGGTAGACGCAGCGGCGAGTCCGGAGGCGCACGGGACTCCGGCTCGGTCCGAGAGGAGGCCCGGCGATGCCCCGAGGATCCAGTCCCAAGCGTGAGCGCCAGTACGAGCACATCAAGGAGAGCGCGCTGGAGCGCGGCGAGAGCCGTGCGCGCGCCGAGGAGATCGCCGCGCGCACGGTCAACAAGGAGCGTGCACGCAGTGGTGAGTCGAGGACGGCGAGCCGCACCTCGACCGAGGACATCTCGTCGTCGCGGCGCGGCGGCCTGCGCTCCCACAAGGGCGCCCAAGGGCCGACGTACGACCAGCTCTACGCAGAGGCGAAGAGCCGCAACATCCACGGCCGTTCGAAGATGAACAAGCAGCAGCTAGCCCGCGCGCTCGGCCGGTGACCCGCCGCTTCGGCGCGGCGCGCACCTCGTACCCGCCGGCGCGCCGGCCCGGTCCGCGGGGCAGGGTGACCGAGAGGGCGCGCGCGTCCATCGTGCCGACGGTCCTGGGGTCCGGAATCTCCGGAAGGAAGGCCGTCCGTTGCCGCCGGCCGCTCGGGCCGAGCGGCATGGACGGGCTCGTTTCCTCGTGGTGTTTCCGGTGTGTGCGGCGCTCTGCGCACGAAGCGTGACAGATGCCAACTGAGTGTGATTGCTGTGCTCTTGATGCGCGAGCCCACGCTCCCGTCAGGGCAGGTAGCGCTCCAGCGCCGCAGCGCCTTTCTCCTCGATCTCCTTGCGGGCACGTGCCAGATTGGCGGGAGTGGGCTCACGGCCGGACGCCATCACCAGATCCTCGGGATCGAAGGGGCGCTCCGATCCGGTGAAGTACCGCGCCGGCCGCTGCCTGCTCTCCGGCTCTTCGCTCTTGTCCTGCGTCATGATGTGCCTCCGGGCGAATCCGGTATCGAGCGACTGAATACCAGCATCACGCGGGATCCGGCGCAATGCAGCCCGGGGAGCACAAAGCACCGGAATTCCTTCCGTCGACGCGACGGAAGGCAAGCGGAGAGCCACCCGGAGGCACGCCCGAGCCACCCGGAGGCACGCCCGGAGAGCCCCCCGGAGGCACACCCGTACCGTCCGTACCGTCAGGCGATCGACGCCGAGACGATCGCCGCCACCGCGAGATTGCACGACGCCGTCACCCACACCGCCGGGTGCGGCTCCGCCTCGACCAGCGTCGCTCCCAGCTTGCCCGGCGTCACCAGGTCCACCACCAGGAACGCCACGGCCATCAGCACGAGCCCCAGCACACCGAACGCGGCCGTCGACACCAGGCCCTTGCCGAAGTCGTCGTACGTCGTCCAGATCGACGTGAACACAATGCCGCCGATGCCCAGTAGGGCAGAGCTCAGCAGCACCGCCGCATTGCGGTTGCGCTCCTCCCAGATCTGCCGTCCGAGCTTGCCGGGCGTCAGCGCGTCCACCAGGACGATGCCGAGGATCAGCAGGACCACACCGAGGGCACCATAGGCGGCGGCCCGGCCAAGTCCATTGACTATGTCCGTCATTGAGAAGCCAGCTCCGTGTCGAAGAATGATCGTGGTCAAGGCGCGGCAAAATGTATCGCACGATCATCGCGCAAGGTGACGCAGGCAACGGCGGCGTGGGCGGGGCATGGTCGTCGACTGGGATGCCCAGGACGGGCGCGGGCCGGTCACCTGTGGCGAACGGCCCGCCCCGGTCCTCAGCCGGCCTGGACCGTGACCGTGCGACCCGGGGCCACGACCGGGGTCACGTAGGTGTACGTCACCCCGTCCACCACCTTGGTGCGGGCCGGCCGGGCCACCCCGTTGACCTTGACCGTGGCGTACGTGCCGGGGAAACGGGCCTCCCAGGTGTACGAGGAGCGGCCCGAGCTGTGTGTGAGCGACGACTTCGTCGCCCCGTCGTGGCGCAGGGAGAAGACCGAGTCACCGACTCGGAGGTCGTCGATCTGCAGCCAGTCCATGCCCGACGGCAGCCGGGACTGGGTGCTCAGGGCGTGCGCGGGCGCGTTGGGGACGACTCCCATCAAGCCTTCGACGGTCTGGCCGAGCAGGGTGAAGGAGACCTCGGGGTAATCCCCGTTGGTGCCCTGCTTGGTGTTGACGTGCTGGACGTCCTTCCGGTCGTAGACGTGCTTCATCCACTTCCAAGCGGTGTCGTTGCGGTTGTTCCGGAAGAAGGTGTCCGGCAGGTAGGTGAGGGCCTCGATGTTGGTGGGCCGGTCCGCGCCCGAGGCCTGCTCGTCGATGTAGTCGAGGTAGGCCTCCCGGCGGGCGCCGGGGTCGACGATCTGCTTCATCGGCATGAACCAGCTGTTCTCCTTGCCCCAGCCGGTCAGTGCGCGCCCGTCCGTGGTGTAGCCGCGGACCATGTCCGCGCCCGAACCGGTGCCGCTCCAGGTCGAGTTGAAGTACGTCTTCAGGTCCCGGGCCTTGGTCTCGTACCGGGCGGCGAGCGCGCAGTCCCCCTTGGCGCGGGCGAGCGAGGCCATCGCCAGGTACGCCTGGTACTGGGAGCCGATCGCGTCGCCGGCCTCGGCGAGCGGCTCGCTGCTCTGCTCGTTGTAGCTGGCCGTGCCCTGGAAGATGCCCCGGCCGGTGCCCTCGGCCACCTTGACCGCGCCGTTGTCCTTGAGCCCGTCGTGCAGGGTGACGAACTCGTCGGTGGCGTGCCGGTAGAAGTCCCACAGGGCCGGGTCCTCGACGTAGGAGCGGTCCCCGCTCCAGCGGTACGCCTCCTCGGACTTCTGCACCAGCTCGAAGGTGGCGGGCACCTCGCGGACGAAGTTCGAGGGGCTCTTGTAGTCGATCGAGAGGTAGGTCTTCGTGTCGAAGTTGAGCGCCCACGCCGGGTAGTACTTGTGTGCGGGGGTGGCGGACGCGGCGAAGGAGCGGAGCATCGCCTTGTTCTCCGCGTGCAGGCCGAGGACCCCGGCGCCCGCCAGTTGGTGGGCCATGTCGCGCGAGTAGTAGCCGCTGCGGTTGGCATAGCCGGCCCAGTAGGAGGCGGCATAGGTGCCGGTGCCGCTGCCACCGGTGTGGTTCTCGTCGACGTTGAGCGGGCCCTGGGTGCCCGGCAGGTGGACCCAGCTGTTGGCCTTCCGCTTGGACCAGTCGAACATCTCGACGATCTTCGGGTCGGAGGAGCTGATCCGGGGGTCCGCGGGGGAGGCGGGGGAGAGCATCACGTCGTCGGCGTTGACCCAGGCGTCGCCCGACTCGAAGGCGATCTCCAACGTGTCGCCGGGCGCGAGGCTGATCCGGCTGAGCGTGTAGCGCCGGTAGTTGGAGGCGCTCGGCAGGGTCTGCGCGGCGGCGACCGCGCCGTTGACGCGGGCGACGTACCGGCCGTTCGGCCCGCCCGTCGCGATCCAGGCGGATATGTCGTACGTACCGCGGCCCGTGGCCGTCACGGTCTGGGACACCCTCATCCCGGGCCCGCCGTCGAGGTAGGCGAGCCGCGCCCCGCCGTGCGGGTAGTTCGTGGCAACCCCGGTACCGGAGGTGAACTGCCAGACCGTGCCGCCCTGTTCGAAGCCGGGGTCGGCGACGGTGAGCACGGCGGGCGCGGCCTGCCCGGCGGCCGTACCGGGCGGCGCCGCCGCGGCCGGGCCACCGAGGGCGAGCGGGGTGAGCGGGACGAGCACGGCGAGGGCGGACAGGAGCGACACACGGGAACGCGTCATCGGGTTCTCCCGGGTTGTGGTGGGGCGACGGGTCTGCGATGAGCTGGGCGCGCGGCACGCTAGCAATCAGTCCTGAAGACTTGCAATGAGATCTGCCGGATTGATTTGCCGGATCGAACTGAAGGTTTTCATCTCACTCTTGCAAGTCGAAAGTTGACGTTGTTACAGTCCCGGCCAGTCGGCTTCCGCAACGGTGCGAGCAGGGGTGGTTCAGGGATGGAACTGCAACGTCGAAGAGTGCTCCGGATGGGCGGCGCGATCGCTGCGGGAGCCGGGCTCACCGGCCTGACCGCCTGCTCCGGCACCGGCGACACGGGCCAGGGCGGAACCGCCGGCGCGAAGGACAAGGGCAGCATCTCGGTCTGGTCCTGGCAGGGACCGGCCGCCGAGATGAAGGCCCTCGTCCCGGAGTTCAACAAGAAGTACCCGGAGATCGAGGTGACGGTCGAGGACATCGGCAACCCGGCGATCTGGGACAAGATCACCACTGGTCTGGCGGCCGGCGGCCAGGGCCTCGCCGACGTCCTGCACATCGGCGTCGACTACCTGCCGGGCTACGTGGAGAAGTTCCCCGGCGGCCTCGCCGACCTCGGCCCGCTGGGTGCGAACGCCTACCGGGACGCCTTCGCCCAGGGCCTGTGGCAGACCGTGTCCCCCGACGGCAAGCGCGTCAACGCCCTTCCCTGGGAGGCGAACTCGGCGGGTTTCTACTACCGCGCCGACCTCTTCGAGAAGGCCGGGGTCGACGCCGGCGCCCTCCAGACCTGGGAGGAGACCATCGAGGCCGGCAAGAAGATCAAGCAGAAGACCGGCGCCCACCTGCTGGGCATCGACAAGCCCGCCTCACAGGCCGACGCCGCCAACTTCTTCCAGATGCTCCTGCAACTGCAGGGCGCCTTCTACTTCAACCTCGCCGGGGACATCACGCTCGACTCCCCAAAGGCCGTGAAGGCCATGACCCTCATCAAGACGATGAACGACGCCGGCCTGGTCAGTGACCTCGCCGGTGGCTGGAACGCCCTGATGAGCTCCCTGAAGCAGGGGACCGCGGCCGTCCTGCCCATGCCCACCTGGTTCGGCGGCATCATCGAGGAGCAGGTCCCCCAGGAGGCAGGGAAGTGGAAGGTCCGGCTTCCGCCGGCCGTCCGCCGGGGCGGCGCCACCGCGGCCACGGTCAACTCCACCCACCTCGCCGTCGCGGGCAGCAGCAAACACCAGGCCGCCGCCTGGTCCTTCATCGAGTTCGTCCTCACCCGCCCGGCCTCCCAGGTGCAGATCTACAAGGGCAAGGGCATCGCCCCCGCCCTGATGCAGGCCTACGACGACGCGGTCTTCCACGAGCCCTCGGCCTTCTTCAGCGGCCAGAAGAAGGGCGAGGTCTTCCTGGAGGCCCTCAAGGCCCCCTCGCCCGCCTTCAACTACACCGCCGACTACGCCCGCGCCCTCAAGCTGGTCGCCGACGCCCAGTCCAAGGTGCTGCTGGCGGGCGCCGACCCGGCGAAGGTACTCAAGGAGGCCGCCGACCAGCTCGCCCAGCAGACCGGACGCAAGGTCTCCCGATGACCGTGACGCTCAACGGCCGCACGGCCCCGGCCGTCCCCGCCGAGGGGACTGCCCCGCGGCCCCGGCCGCGTCGCCGCTTCGCCCCGTACCTCTTCGTGCTGCCCGCGCTGCTCCTGTTCGCCGCCTTCAAGATCTACCCCATCGGCCGGTCCTTCGTGATCAGCCTCCACAAGACCGTCGGCGGGACCGAGCAGTTCGTCGGCGCCGACAACTACACCCGGTTGCTGGGCGATCCGCTGTTCTGGACCGCCCTGAAGAACACCGCGGTGATCCTCGCCGTCCAGGTGCCCGTCATGCTGGCCCTCGCCACCGGACTCGCCGTGGCCCTGAACTCCAGCCTGCTGCGCGGCCGTGCCGTCTTCCGGCTGGGCTTCTTCCTGCCGATGGTCACCGGCCTGGTCGCCTACGGGATCATGTTCTCCGTCCTGCTCAACAAGGACTACGGGCTGGTCAACTGGCTGCTGGGGCTCGTCGGCCTGGACCCCGTGCTGTGGCTGACCGACCCCCTGTGGGCGAAGGTCTCCCTCGGTCTCGCCCTGACCTGGCACTACACCGGATACAACGCGGTGATCCTGCTCGCCCGTCTGCAGTCCGTGCCCGCCGAGCTGTACGACGCGGCAGCCGTGGACGGGGCCGGTGCCTGGACGTCCTTCCGCCACGTCACCCTGCCGGGTCTGCGCCCCGCGCTCCTGCTCACCACGGTGCTCTCCACCATCGGCACTCTGCAGATCTTCGACGAGCCGTACGTGCTCACCGGCGGCGGCCCGGACAACGCCACCCTGACCATCGGCGTGTACCTGTACCAGAACGCCTTCAAGTACTTCGACTTCGGATACGCCTCCGCCATCGCCTACGCCCTGGCCGTCCTCATCGGCGCCCTCGGTGTGATCCAGTTCCGCCTCCTGGGGGAGAAGCCGTGACCGCCCGCCACCGCGGCAGGAGCATCCTGCTGACCTCCGGACTCGCCATCGCGCTCGCCGCCGTCCTGCTCCCCTTCTACTGGCTCGTGGTCTCCGCCACCCACAGCTCCCGGGAGATCTTCGACAGCCCGCCGCCGCTGCTGCCCGGCGGTCACCTCGCGGGCAACCTCCAGACACTTCAGGACACCGCGCAGTTCGGCCGGGTGGTCCTCAACTCCCTGCTCATCGCGGTCGTCTACACCCTGTGCGCGGGCGCTGTCTGTGCCCTGGCCGGATACGGCTTCGCCAAGTACCGCTTCCGCGGCCGCGAGGCCCTGTTCGGGCTGCTCATGCTCGGGCTCGTGATCCCCGCCCAGGTCACCCTCGTACCGCTCTTCCAGATGATGGCCGAACTGCGCTGGCTGAACACGTACCAGGCCGTGATCATGCCCAACCTGGCCCTCCCCTTCGGCATCTTCCTGATGCGCCAGTCGATGGCCGCGCTCCCCGACGAACTCCTCGACTCGGGCCGAATGGACGGCTGCGGTGAACTGCGACTGTTCTGGAAAGTGGTGCTCCCGCCCATGAAGCCCGCGCTGGCCGCCCTGGCGATCTTCCTCTTCCTCTACCAGTGGAACGACTTCATCTGGCCGCTGATCGTCCTGCGCGACGGCGCCTCGTTCACCATCCCGGTGGCCCTGGCCTCTCTCCAGGGCCTCGACGAGACCGACTACGGCGCGATCCTCGCCGGAACCGCGGCCGCCGCGATCCCGATGGCCCTCGTATTCCTGGCGCTTCAGCGCCAGTTCGTGTCCGGCCTGCTCGCCGGCGCCGTGAAGGAGTGACCGTGCAGACCACCACCGCCCCGGCGAACGGCACCGAGGCCGTGACCACCGCGGGGCTGGCACCCGCCCGCGACGAGCCGCTGCTCGACAGGGTGTCGCTCGCCGTCCTCGCCCACACCCCCGGGGTCCGCCCCGCATGGTCCCTCGGCGAACTCACCGGCGGACTGCGCATGCTGGAGGTGCGGGCCGACGGCGCCCCCGTCGAGGTCCGCTTCTCCGTGCCCCTCGGCGATGCCGCCGGATACTGGCATCCCCAGGGCGGCTGGCGGCGCACCCTCCTCGCGGACTGGGAGGGCCGCTCCCGGGTCTCGCTGGTCGACGGACACGCTGCCGGATGTCTCTACGACCACACCGGCGCCACCCTGCTGACCTTCGCCGCGGCCGACCCGGTCCCCGAGGCGACCCTCCGCTTCGGAGTGTCCGAGGAGAACGACACCCACGTCGTCCACCTCCGCCTGCCCGCCTCACGGCAGCCCCACCGGTTCCTTCTCGTCCCCCGCTCGCCGTCCGTGGCAGTGGCCACGCGGGCACTGCGCGCCTGGTTCGGCGCCGCGCTCGCCTCCATGCCGGTGCCCGACGCGGCCCGCACCCCCGTCTACTCCACCTGGTACGCCTTCAACCAGGACGTCAGCGCGGCCGCCGTCGAGACCCAGGCCGAACTGGCCGCCGGCCTCGGCTGCGGTGCGCTGATCCTGGACGACGGCTGGCAGGAACTGGGCCACGGGCGCGGTTACGCGGGCTGCGGGGACTGGCAGCCCGACCGGGCCAAATTCCCGGACTTCGCCGGGCACGTGGCCCGGGTCCGGGCCCACGGGCTGCGCTACCTGGCCTGGGTGGCGCCCCTGCTGCTCGGCCCCGGAGCCGCCTGCCACGACCGGTGGGCGCACTGCGCGCCCGCCCCCGCCACCGTGCCCGGCGCGCACGTGCTCGACCCACGCCGCCCCGAGGTACGAGCCCATGTCGTCGGGCTCTGCGTCCGGCTGGTCCGGGCGTACGGACTCGACGGACTGAAGCTCGACTTCCTCGACCAGGCCATGGTGTACGCGGACGACGGCGAGGGCGATGTCGGACAAGCCATGGTGGTCCTGCTCACGGAACTGCGCGCGGCCCTGGAATCCGTACGCCCGGGCCTGCTGCTGGAACTGCGCCAGCCCTACACGGGACCCGGCATGGCTCCGTTCGGCAACATGCTGCGCTCCTTCGACTGCCCGGCGGACGCGACCGCGAACCGGGTCCGCACCCTCGACACCGCACTGCTCGCCGTCGGCGGCGCCGTCCACTCCGACATGCTTCTGTGGTCGCCGGACGCGCCCGTGACCGCGGTCGCCCGGCAGCTGATCGGGGCCCTGCACGCGGTGCCGCAGATCTCCGTACGGCTGGACCGGGTACCGGCGGCGCACCGGGAGACGGTCGGCTTCTGGCTGCGGCAGTGGCGGCTCCACCGCGAGCTGCTGCTGGACGGGGAGGTCGAACCGGGCCGGCCCGACGAGCTGTACCCGCTGGTGCGGGCGAGCGCCGGGGATCACTGCCTGCTCAGCGTGCACGGCGACCGGGTCGTCCCGCTGGACTTCTCCGCGTACCGGCAATTCCACCTGGTCAACGGCTCGGACCAGGACCGGGTGATGGTCGAGGTGCAGGGCGGCGGGGGCCGGATCCGGGGCGTGGTCCACGGGCCGGACGGCCGTATCATGGACGGTCCGCCGACGTATCTGCCGGAGGGAGCACGCTCGCTGGCCGTGCCGCGCGGCGGTCTGGCATCGCTCACGATCACGGAAGGACCGCGATGAAGGTCGGGATCACCGAGGTCGCAGCCCGCGCTCAGGTGAGCGAGGCGACTGTCAGCCGGGTGATCAACCGACGCCAGGGCGTGTCGAAGAAGACCCGGGACGCGGTCGAACAGGCCATGGCGGAGCTCGGCTACGAACGGCAGACGCAGGGCCAACTGGTGGCGGTGATCACCGAGTTCGTGTCCAACCCGTTCTTCGCGGATGTGGCCGAGCGCATCGAGTCGGCACTTGCCCCGCACGGACTGAAGACGGTCCTGTGCCCCGCCTTCCCGGGCGGAGTGCAGGAGCGGGACTTCATCTCCGCGCTCGTCGACAAGGGTGTCGCGGCCGTCGTCTTCCTGTCCGCGTCCAACACCGTCGAGGGCGCCGACACCGAGACGTACGAACTGCTGCGCCAGCGCCGCGTCCCTTACGTCGGGATCAACGGCGAGTTCGCGGACGGGGTACCCACCCCGGTCTTCTCCACGGACGACGCGCTCGCCGCCGAACTGGCCGTCGACCACCTCCACCGGCTGGGTCACCGGAGGATCGGGATGGCTTCGGGACCGGCAGGCAACCAGCCCGCCGACCGCCGGGTACGGGGCTTCCTGGAGGCCATGGCCAAGCGGGGCATCGAGGACCCGGAGCGCTGGGTGGTACGGCAGTCCTACACGGTGGAGGGCGGCCAGGCTGCCGTCGGCCCGCTGCTGGCACTGGGCGCCACCGCGATCGTCGCGGCCAGCGACTACATGGCTCTCGGCGTGATCCGGGGCGTCCGCCGCCAGGGGCGCTCCGTGCCCGGTGACGTCTCGGTGGTGGGCTACGACGGCTCGGCCATCACCGAGTTCACGGATCCGCCCCTGACCACGGTGCGCCAGCCGGCCGACCGGCTGGCGCTGGAGGTGGGCCGCAGCGTGCTGGCACTGGTCAGCAACCGGGACGTACCGGCGGGGGAGCTGTTGTTCGACCCCGAACTGGTCATCCGGGCCACCACCGGACCGGCTTCCCCGGAGCCCGGCCCCGGCCCCGGCCCCGGAGCCTGATCCGGGCCCCGGCGCTCAGTGCTCCTCGCCCGCGATGAGGAGTTCACCCATCGTCTCCGTGTGGACGGTGCGGGCCGGGGCGGCCCGGCCGGGGCCACGGGTGTCCCGGCCCGTGTCCGGTGAGTCCTGGAAGACCTGGGGAGCGCTGACCGGAGATGTGAAGCGTTGTAGGTTCCAGGGAACGCCTTTGACCTGCGGAAAGCAGGCAGGGAGCAGACATTCCGGGAGTTTTCCGATTCTTCGTGCCATGTTCAAGTCCAAGATCTATCATCTGGCCGTTTTCGCAGGCCAGAGCCCTGTTGGCCCGCCCCAGGTCAGCAAATGGTCAGCATGCGTCGCAGCCGAGTCTCCGCTTGCTGACCTGCCCGCTGCGCAGACCCTGGTGCGTGATCACTGACTTACGCCCGGAAGGTTCAACCCGTTGCCCGCACCCGTACACGATTCAGCGCGAGACCGATCCCGACTACGTCCTGCTCGACGGCACTCTCGCCGAGTGCGACCGCCTGGCGACGGCCGCGCCGACTACTCCCACAAGCACCGCCGACGCGGGGTAGAGTCGAGGTCAACAGGCCTGCTCGGAGAAGAGCGCGGCAAGCCGGTCCAAACCCTCGTCGATCGCCTCGCCGCTGAGAGAACTGATCGACAGTCGCAGCGCGTTGGTGCCGCCCGAACCGCTGTAAAAGTGGCTCATTGGGGTCCAAAGAACGCCGTACTTGCGGGCCGAATGCTCCAACAGCGCATCATCAACGGTGAATGGAACGGTCACGCAGACGAAGAAGCCGCCAGCGGGCGCATTCCAGCTGATGCCCGGCTGATCACCGAAGCGGTTGTGGAGTCCGGTCAGGAGTCTGTCGAGGTTGTCGCGATAGATCCCGCGCTCCCGAGTGTTGGCCTGGTCGAGGCTGAAGTCGTGCTCCAGCAGAGCGCCGCCCACAACCGCCTGGGCGATCGGAGAGGTGTTCACGGTCACCATGCTCTTGATTTTGGACAGCTGGTCGGCGAAGAGCCCGACGCTGCCATCAGCAGCCGCGACGCGCTGGTCCGCCACGACGTAGCCGACCCGGGCGCCGGGCAGCACCGTCTTGGCGAAGGAGCCGAGATAGACGACCCGGCGGCTGGTGTCCAGCGCCTTGAGCGTCGGGGGTGTCCCCGTGCCGTTGTGGAACACGCCGTATGGGTTGTCTTCCAGGAGCAGGATGTTTTCCCGCTCGGCCAGTTCGAGGAGTTCGCGACGATGTGCGACGTCGAGGCTGAGGCCCGAGGGGTTGGCGTAGTCGGGCATCACATAGCAGGCCCGGGGCCGCAAGCCCTGCCGCCGAGCCGTGCGGATCTGCGCCGCCATGTCGCCCAGGTCGATCCCCGTCGGCCCGGCGGCGACTGGCAGGACGGGCAGATCGACGAGCCGGGCAGCCCCGGTGAGGCCTACGTACATGGGCGAGACGGACAGGAGGACATCGCGGGCGTCCGCCCGCAGCGTGCGCAGTACCAGGAACATGGCTTCCTGGCAGCCGACGGTGACCACCACGGCTTCTGGGTCGGCCTTGATCCCGCAGTCGCGGGCGAGGTGCTCAGCGATCAGTTCGTGGACGATGCCCTTGGTACGGCCGTACTGGCACAGGGTCCGGCGCACCTCCTCCTCGGACAGTTTTCGCTCCTGGGCAAGGTAGCGGCTGAAGGTACGTAGCCTGCCGTGCACCGACTCCAGGTCGAAGAAGCGCTCAACGGGGCGTCCGGGAGCGAAGGACAAAGCCTGCGGGAAGCGCAAGGTCACCTCGTTGAGGAAGTTCATCGAGGTGAGGGCTGGGTCCTCCAGTGAGCTGTGGAGCTCGGTGGTCAACAGATCTGCGGGCGGCCTGTCAGACATGTGGTCCCAGCCTTTCGGTGCGCAGTTGCGCCGCTGCCGCAGGGTCGGCGCAGCCTGCCAGTGTCATGGCTTCGGTCAACTCGGTGCGCAGTAGCGCAAGCACCTCGGCGACTCCCATTTCCCCACCAGCTGCAAGGCCCCACAGGACGGGACGCCCGAGCAGCACGCCGCGGGCTCCGAGGGCGAGTGCCTTGAGCACATCGACGCCGTTGCGAATTCCGCTGTCGAGAAGAACCTCGCAGTCACCAGAAGCTGCAACCACGCCTGGTAGGGCCCGCAGGCTGGGCTGGGCGCTGTCCAATTGGCGGCCGCCGTGGCTGGAGACCACCACGGCGTCGGCGCCGAGGTCGGCCGCCGCGCGGGCGTCGCGCGGGTCGAGAACGCCCTTGACCACCAAGGGCAGCGAGGTCCGCCGTCGCAGCCGTTCCACGTCCGTCCAGGAGAGGGCGGGGGCGAAGGCGGCTGAGGTATGCACCGCGAGCGCCGATGCGCCTCGGATCCTGCGTTGGGCCTCGCCGGCGGAGTCGTCGTCGAGGTTGACCGCGCGGATGTGCGGCGGCAGCGCAAAGCTGTTACGGACGTCGCGCAACCGACGGGCCATCAGCGGCACGTCCACGGTGACAACCAGGGCCTGGCAGCCGGCGTCCTCGGCTCGGCTGACCAGTTCGTCGTTCTTGGCCTGGTCGCGCAGGTAGTACAGCTGGAACCAGGTGTCGGCGCCAGTGGCAGCGATGTCTTCCAGCCGATGGCTGCTGAGCGTGCTGACGACGTAGGGAACGCCGCTTGTCCGGGCGGCGCGGGCCGCGGCCAGTTCGCCGTCGTCGTGCAGCAGGCGCTGGTAGGCCATGGGTGCGACAGCGACCGGCATGGCCGCTGATGTGCCCGCCAGCCGTACGGCGGTGTCCGCAGCGGCAACGCCTGTGAGCACCCGGGGGATGAGGGAAACCTCAGCGAAGGCTTTGTGGTTGGCGACGAGCGCGGTCTCGGTGCCGCTGCCGCCTTCGATGAAGTCCCACACCCGGGGGTCGAGTGTGGCCCGGGCCGCAGAGCGGATGTCGTCCAGGCTCACCGCGGTTCCAGCCGGGCGGTCGTCGGTGGCCGTCACCACAGCTGCTCCGCTTCCACCGCTTCGTACAGCGCCTTGATGTTGCCGCTGCCGAAGGTCGTCGCCCCAGCCCGTTCGATGACCTCGAAGAACAGCGTCCGCCGCGGGTGCACCGAGCGGGTGAAGATCTGGAAAAGCTGACCCTCGTAGTCCTCGTCGGCAAGGATGTTCAGGGCGCCGAGCGCCTGTGCGGAGTGGCGGATCAACCGGAGTCGGTCGCCCAGCATTCGGTAGTAAGCGGGCGGTGTGGTCAGGAACTCCACCCCCTGCTCGCCCATCGTGCCGACGGACTGGACAACGTCCTCGGTACGGAACGCGATGTGCTGGACGCCGGAGCCGCCGTGGTTCTTGATGAAGTGGTCGATCTGGCCCGGCTCGTGGCTGGTGTCGGGCTCGATGAGGGTGAGTGTGACAGCGCCACTCGAGGACTGCACCACCTCGGAGTCCATCGCCTGGGCGCCGACGACGATCTTCTCCGTGAAGGTGTTGTCCAGGCGTAGGACCTCCTCGTAGAACCTGACGGTGGCACGCAGTTGACCGGCCTCGACGCATACCGCGAAGTGGTCGATCTCCCGCAGGCCGGTGTCCACCTCCGGCTCGGGTCGGCACACGGGGGTAAAGCCGGGGAGCTTTCGGCTGTCGGTGCCCTCAAGACGCTGGACGAAGGTGTGCTGGATGTCGCCGAAACCACCGATGCTCGCCGTGATCACGCCGTCTGCCTCGGTGGGCTCCGCCAACGGCCTGGCGCCGCGCTGCACGGCCTCGGCGAAGGCAGCCGCTGCGTCGGGCACCGCTAGGGCGATGTCCGCGACGCCATCGCCGTGCTGCCGGGTGTAGTCGGCGGCGGGGTGATCCTCCGAGCGGGCTTGGGTGAGGATGAGGCGTATTCGGTCGCGGCCGACGCCGACGGAGGTCGCTCGGCCGGGTTGCTCGGAGATCGCATACGTCGCGAGGCCGTAGCAACGGGCAAAGTGGTGTGCGGTGGCGTCGAGGTCCTCGACGTAGAGCACGACGTGGTCGATGGACAGGTCCTGCAGGGCGCTCCGCGCGTGTGCGGTCACAGTGTTGATCTCCTAGACGGGGGTGGTGTGCCGTTCGGTGCCGGGCCGTAGTCCGCTACCAGGGGTCGACGCCGAGCGTGGTCGGCGGCCGCCTGGTGGCCGGCCTGGGCGACACGACCCAAGGCAGGGCCGGCATGGAGGCGGTGTGCCGCCGTGGTGTGTGGGCGTCAGCCTTCGCAGCCGCCCCGTCCGAGCTTCCCGCCGACGGCCGTGCGTACGTCTGCTACCGGGCACGATTCATCCAGCTGAGGCTTTCGCCTGGACCAAGTGCGCGGCGAGCTCACGCACCGTCTGATGCGCGAGGAGGTCGGACAGTTCGACGTCGAGTCCGAGTTCCCGCGACCGGCTCAGAATGCTGATCAACCGGATGGAGTCGCCACCGATCAGGAAGTAGTTGTCGTCGAGGCCCACCTGCTGGATCTCGAGTACCTCCGCCCATACGGCGGCCACCTTCGTCTCCATGGCGCTGAAGTGTGCGGTCGATGTCGACGGCTGCCCGGGTGGCGGAAGTTGGGCCTTGTCGACCTTTCCGTTCGGCGTCAGCGGGAAAGCCGCCATCAGCACAAAGTGGCCTGGGATCAGGTGAACGGGCAGCGTGCCGACCAAGGAGGCCCGCAGTTCCTCGGGCTTGACGCCGGGCCGGGAGGGGACCACGTAGGCGACGAGTTCCTTGCCGCTCCTGGTCTCTCGTACCAGGACGGTCGCCTCGCGAACGTCCGCCTGGGCGAGCAGGGTTGCTGTGATCTCGCCCGGCTCGATGCGGAAACCACGGATCTTCACCTGGTCGTCCATGCGGCCTCGGTATTCGAGTGCCCCGTTCGACCGCCGACGTACGACGTCCCCGGTGCGGTAGGTGCGGACGCGGGGGTCGGCGGGGTGAGTGAGGAAGCGTTCGGCCTGCAGGTCGGGACGTCCCAGATAGCCGCGGGTGACCCCTGCTCCACTGACGTAGAGCTCGCCGGGCACACCTACGGGAACGGGACGGCCGTAGGCGTCGAGGATCGCCAAGGAGAGGTCGGGGATCGGCTCCCCGATGACAGCGGGACCCGGATCGTCGAGGTCGGTCGCGGACAGGACGTGATGGGTCACGTGGACCGTGGTCTCCGTGATGCCGTACATATTGACGAGCTTTGGCCGGTCAAGACCGTGGCGTGCGATCCAGGGCCGCAACGACCTCGGTTCCAGCGCTTCGCCGCCGAAGATCACGTATCGCAGTCGGAGTGCGTCGTCGTCTTCGCCAGCGCCGAGCTGTTCGTCGGCGTGTATGAGGACGGAGAAGGCCGACGGTGTCTGATTCAGTACCGTGACCCGCTCCTGGCGCAGGAGCCGGTGAAAGTCGCCCGGTGATCGGACTGTGTCCTCGGGGACGACCACCAGGCGTCCGCCGTGGCGCAGCGCTCCCCACAGCTCCCAGACGGAGAAGTCGAAGGCGTAGGAGTGGAAGAGTGTCCATACGTCGGCGGCGCCGAACGAGAACCATGCGGCGGTCTGGGTGAACAGCCGTGACAGATTGCGGTGGCTGACCAGTGTTCCCTTGGGCCGGCCCGTCGAGCCGGACGTGTGGATGACGTAGGCAAGGTCGTCTTGGGTCGCGCTGGGTTCCAACGCGGTGGCCGGCTGGCGGTCGATCGCGTCCCGGTCCTGCTGCAGGACCACGATGGTGCCGGTGATGCCCCGGTACCGAGCGGCCTCCTGCTCGTCGCGGACCAGTACGAGGGTCAGGTCCGTGTCACGGACGATGTACTCGAGGCGGGAGTCCGGATAGGCCGGGTCGAGCGGCACGTACGCACCCCCGGCCTTGTGGATGGCGAGGATCCCGACGACCAGGTCGGAGGAGCGAGGCATCCCGAGGCCGACCAGTGTGTTCCGGTTGACGCCGGCGGCTCGAAGGTGCCGGGCGAGCCGATTGGCCCGTTCGTTCAGTTCCCTGTAGGTCATGTGCTCGTCCTGGCCGGACACTGCGACACGGTCGGGGTGCTCGTGGGCATGCCGAGTGAAGAGCTCGTAGCACGTGGGGCCGCCGTCCGCGGTGCCGGTGGACTGGGGAAGTGGGTGGAGGGCGGCATGCTCGGCCGGGGTGAAGATGGTCAGGTCGTCGATGACCTTGCCCGGGTCTGCCGCGATGTCGGCCAGCAGCGTGCAGAAGTGGTGGAGGAAGCGTTCTCGCCACTGCGGTGACAGGTACCCGTCGAGCGTCACCGTGGGATTCTCCGAGGTGGCGCGCACGGTCAGGTGCACTCCGGTGCCGGCCAGGACGGGTGTCGGACACGGGGCGACATCCACCGGACGTACGTCGAGGCGGTCGAGGTGTTCCTGGAAGGCCACCTGGTCCCGTGCGTCGGACTCTTCGTCTTCGGTGGTGACCGTGGTGAAGGAGAAGGGCAGGACGGAGTCGTGCTCCTCGGGCCAGTCCAGACCTGCTTCTCGCAGAACGCATGGGAAGGGGAGGGCCCGATGGCCGTGTGTCCGCCGCAGGGTGGCGTCGACCCTGCTGAGAAGACCCAGAAATGTCTCCCGGTGCGACAGGTCGGTGCGGATGACCAGTTCATTCGGAGCGGGTCCCGTTGGGGGCTGACCAAGTCCCGCCAGGAGCTCCGGGTTGTCCTGGCGCGGCTGTGCGCGTACGAGGACGTCGTCCGTGGCGGTGTACCGGCCGATCAGAATGGAGTAGGCGGTCAGCAGGCCCACGTGCAGCGAAGTCCCGTTGCGCGTGCAGATGTCGGCCAGTTCC
Source organism: Streptomyces sp. NPDC054841 (assembly GCF_053611045.1). NCBI lineage: Bacteria > Bacillati > Actinomycetota > Actinomycetes > Kitasatosporales > Streptomycetaceae > Streptomyces > Streptomyces sp. NPDC054841. The sequence goes on from NZ_JBSGZO010000074.1 coordinate 21,465, forward strand.
TCGACCGCCTGGGCGGGAAGGAGTGAGGATGCCCTCTTCGGCCGGCCAGGGGCGGCCAGTTCCTCATTGTCGGTCCAGGACAGCACGTGCCGGGGAAGGTCTCCGCTGAGCTCATCGGCCCAGAAGGCACGGTGTGCGGTCGCTTCCTCTCCATCGAGCCACTCTTCCTGGCCGGCACCGTCGGGCGTCGGCCAGGCGTCTGCGAGGTCGGCAGGGGTGCCGCCCGAGGCGGCCGTCACGGTCTGGCGAAGCACGGCATACAGGGAGCGCTGATCGGTGACCGCGCGGTGTCCCGTCAGCGCGAGCAGGGCCCGTGTGTCGCTGGTGCGCAGGAGGGCTGCTCGCACGAGTGGTCCCTCGTGCAGATCGAATGCCCGGGTGCCCTGCTCGTACAGCCAGTCAGCGGCGGTCTCGTCGTTCGCGTCGCGACGCTCCTCCACGCGCCAGTCGAGCGACAGGAGGGGATCGGCGATCTGCAGCAAAGCCGTTCCCTCGAAGCAGAACCGGGTCTGCAGAGAGGGGTGTCGGCGGATCACGGCTTCTGCGGAGTCCCGGAGAGAATCGAGGTCCATCGATTCGGTCAGCCAGCAGGCGGCCTGCACCGTGCAGGCGGCGCCGTCGCCCGCCAGTTCCTGCCGGACGTAGTGGTACTCCTGTACGGGGGTGGCCGTCTTGGTCGGCTGCTGGACTGTGCGTGAGGGGTGAGTGCCCACGGGTCTTCGGTCCTTCTGGTCGGGTGGTCAGCGAGATCGGCCGGGCCGGCGGTTCCAGCTCTTGAGCGCTTGCGCTCGAGCGGTTCCGCGCGAGGTGTCCGGGCCGGGGGCCGACAACGTGCGAGGTGCCGCCGCGTGCGCTCCGTCCAGATGTGAGGCCAGAGCTCGCACGGTCGTGTGGCGGAACAGATCGGCGACACCGAGCGCGGGGTACGTGTCCCGCAGCAGGGCCAAGAGGCGCACAAGGCCGGCGGATGTCCCGCCCAACTCGAAGAATCCGGCGTCCAGATCGGTGACCGGCGCGGCCAGGACGCGCTCCCAGGACCGCCGCACCAAATTCTGTGCCCTGCCCGGGGGAGCGGCGCGTCCAGGCGCGGGGCCGACGGTGTTCGTGGCAGCCCATGTGGCGACGGTCGAGCGGTCCCTCTTTCCATTGGGCAACTGCGGAAGGTGGTGGGCGAGTAGCCACATCGTGGGCAGCATGGCACCGGTGAGCCATGCGCTGGCGAATTCTCGGAGGTCGTTGGCCAGAGCGTCCGGTGCGGTCGTCGCGGAGGAAGTCGTGTCCGGGGTCGGTGCGTCGGAGAGCACGAGGCACGCGGCCACTGCGGCCGCGTCGCGGGTGACCGTGGCCACCGCGTCCAGCACGCGCGGGTGCTTGCGCAGCACGGTCTCGATCTCTTCCAGCTCGATGCGCTGTCCCAGCACCTTGACTTGGGCGTCGGCCCTGCCGATGAACCGTAAGCCGGCGGTGAGGGTGAGGACGGCGCGGTCCCCTGTGTCGTAGGCGCGGTCGTTACCGAGTCCGTGCAGCGAGACGAAGCGTTCGGCCGTGAGCTCGGGGCGCTGCCAATAGCCGGCGCCGACTCCGGCGCCGGTGATGAAGAGGCGGCCGGGACATCCTGCGGGCAGCCGCCGGCCTGAGCCGTCGAGCACGTGACACGATTCGCCGAGCAGCGGCCGGCCGATATGGACCGGTTCTCCCGGCGTGACGCGCCAGATGGTCGACCAGATGGTGGTTTCGGTGGGGCCGTAGCAGTTCAGGACGGGTCCGGGCACGAGCGCGCACAGTTCCGATGCCAGATCGGCCGGAAGGGGTTCGCCTCCGATGAGGAGAACGCCGAGCTTCTTCAGCAGGGTCCGGCCGGATTCGGTACCTGTCAGAATGCGCGCCACGGAGGGGGTGCACTGGTAGAGAGCTCCCTCGGGCACCGGCTGGCGCGCGACGCTGCGGTGATCGGTCAGGAACAGGGTCCGCCCCTGGGCGATGGGCCAGTGCATCTCCAGGCCGCTGATGTCGAAGGACATGCTCGTACCGGCCACGATGACGTCCGGGGTCCCGCCCAGTTCGTGGTTCAGGGCTGCGAGGAGAGCGGTCACGTTCTCATGCCTGATCACGACGCCCTTGGGGTGGCCCGTGGTGCCCGAGGTGTAGATGAGGTAGGCCGGGCTCGCGGGCTGGACGGTCGGCCAGGTCTGCGGCGGAGACGTTGTGGATGCGGGGTCGAGGACGGGGAGGTCCAGCGAGAAGTCGTGTTCCCCGATGACGGCCGCGAGCATGGCGTCCTGGGCCATGTAGCGCAGGCGTTCCGCCGGATAGTCCGGGTCCAGTGGTACGTAGCAGGCGCCCGCCTTCCAGACGGCGAGCATCGCGACCACGAGGTCGGGAGTGCGCGGCAGACAGACGCCGACTCGATCGCCAGGCATGACGCCGGCGGATATGAGTGCTGCGCCCAGGCCCGAGACCCTGCGGTCGAGGTCGTCGTAGGGGATCTCTTCGGTGGCGGTGCGGATGGCGACGGAGTGCGGGGCGCGGCGCACGTGGCCGGCGAGGGCTTCGTGGACCAGCGGAGCGCGCGAGGGGGCGTCCGTGATCGGCGAGGGGCCTGCCTCGGCGGCGAGTTCCTCGGGCGTGAGCAGGTGCAGTGCGGCGAGCGGCGTGGACGGTTCCATGGCCAGGGCACGCAGGGCGCGGGTCAGGTGCTGTCCGAGCAGTTGTGCCTGCTGCGGTGGCAGACGAGTCGCGTCGTGGCCGAGCACGAGGTTCATCGTGCCGTCGGCCTCGTGGTGGAGGGTGACGGCCAGGGGGTACTCGAGGTCCGCCCCTTGCCGTGTGGAGATCTGCCAGGCCACGCCGCCTTCTCGCAGCGGGGGCTGATAACTGGTCTGTGCGCAGAGGATGTGGGTCAGTGGGGTGTGTCCGGGGCGCCTGGCGGCCCGGGTCACGCGCAGGATGTCCTCGACGGGGAGGTCTGCGTGATCCACTGCCTCGAAGAGTGTGTCCATCGCGTGCTCGAGGAACTGAGCGGTGTTCTGTCCGGTCAGGCTGAGCCGTACGGGCAGCGTGTTCTGGTGGCAGCCGATGGAGTCCCGGTCGATGTCCGTGCGGCTGCCGGTGACGGTGGCCAGGACCACGTCTTCCGACTCGCTGTACCAGCCGATCACAACGGCGACTGCGGCGAGCACCTGGGCGAAGGGTGTGACCCCGGCGTCCAGCATCTTGTTCCGGAGGGCGGCGGAGAGTTCGCTCCCGAGCCCCACGGTGGTCACTGTGGTCTGTTCGCCGCCTGTGCCGGGGAGCTCGGCAGTGGACTCGAAGTGCGGCAGGGTGGTGTCGCCTGACCGGCCGTCAAGCGCCGTGGCCCAGAACTTCTCCAGGGCAGCGATCCGTTCGGGATCGGGCGGGAGGGTCGGGTTCGCTGGAGCGGGTTCCCGGGGAGGTGCGCAGTAGGCGTCGGCCAACCCGCGCAGCAGGATGCCGGCCGATTCGTCATCGAAGACGGCGTGATGCACGCCGAACAGGCAGTGTGTGCGCTCCGGGGTGTGCAGGACACGGATCCGGCAGAGTGGGCCTGCGCCGTGCTCGAAGGGCGCGCCGAGGAGTGTGAGCTGTCTGTCGAGCTCATCTGCGGCTTGAGAGGCCGTCAGGTTCAGGACCTCATAAGGGATTTGTCCTGCAGGGTGTGTGTGCTGAGTCAAGCCCTCCGGCCCGAGGTGAAGTGACGTACGCAGGGCGGGATGCGCCTCGCAGGTGGTGCGGACCGCCGCGAGCAGCCTCTGCTTGTCGACCGGGCCCTCTGCGGTGACGTGGTGCACCACGGTCGCCTGACCGCCCTGCTGGTCAAGGAGGAAGAATCGCAGCTGAGCGGCGGAAGCGGGTCCCGTCATGCCGCATTCCTCATCTCGGGGCAGGTTGCAGGATAAATATCCGTACGCTGCTCGATGGAATGCATGCTTCCCTCAACCCCCGTAAGGCTCTCGGTGACTCGGCAGACTGGGGCGCCACGCCGGCCGGAGAGAACCTCTCATTACGATCCGGATCGCATGGCGCCGGGCCACATTGGAACCTAGGTGGAGACCGCCGTGATAGTCAACGGTTTATTTTTTTCATATGGAAGGGTGTCAGCGAAGTGCCAGATTTAGCCATCATGTCAACATTCCGCCAGTGTGTGGCGTGGCTCACATTGCCCCCTTGGCCTGCTGATATGTAACGTGCAGCGAGAGTGTTGACGGCTTGTTGCCCGGCATGCGCTCGCTGCCAACGGGGGAAGGCGGAAATTGAATCCGCTTGCCATGGGCCTCCGCTGCGCGAAATTCTTTTATGCGCATCAAAAAGAGCCAGGGAGGCACTGAGTGTCCGTATCGAAGCAGGCGTTCACTGATGAACGGGCTCCTTACGATGAATTCATGAAAGAACTCTGGGTGGAAGTTCTGGGCGTGGA
>NZ_JBSGZO010000075.1:0-24580 GCF_053611045.1 Streptomyces sp. NPDC054841
CCGTGGCCCTTCTCTTCCTCGGCGTCGTCCTTGCGGTAGTCCTTGCCGTGGCCCTTCTCTTCCTCGGCGTCGTCCTTGCGGTAGTCCTTGCCGTGGCCCTTCTCTTCCTCGGCGTCGTCCTTGCGGTAGTCCTTGCCGTGGCCCTTCTCTTCCTCGGCGTCGTCCTTGCGGTAGTCCTTGCCGTGCTCCTTCTCGTCCTCATCGTCGTCCCCGCGCGGGGACGTTTGGACCTCGGCGGGCTGGGGCTGGCTGCCGGCGCGAGGTTCCGAGTCGACTGAGTGAGCGGTAGGAGCCATCACCAGCAGCTGGCTGGTCACGGCGGCCACTCCGGCTATGGAGGCGAGCAGGACCCGTGCGCGTCGCGCCCGGGGCAGTCCCATGGTCGGGATTCGCTTATTCATGTCTTGACTTCCTTCCCCGCGGTCACAGTGACTGCGCGGGAGTCCGGGGGCACAACGTGCGGACCGACTGCCCGCACAAGGCTCATCCCAGCCGCCGTCGCTGCGGCGCGCGCGCCATCAGGGCGCTCCATGATCCGGTCAGGTGAGCCTTTTACCCGACTGGAGGTAGGACGGGGGGCGCCGCACCAGCATTTAACGGGGTGGATGTGGCCCTTTCGCGTTCACTAGGGTGTGGCTCGTGTCCAGTCCCGAGGCGTCAAGACGCTAGCCACCGGTTGTTCGGTGGCTTCTTGTGATGTCGCGCTGAAGCGCCGCCGCCTCTGAGGCCGCGCTCGGCGGCCTCCTGCGGCGCCGTCGAGGGCCCCACCTTCACACCGACCGGATTGTTCACCGTACGGGCGAGTTCCAGATGCGCTCCGCCCAGGTTGCGGGTGCGCTCGCCGATCCAGCCGAAGTGGGCGGAGCCGGCGTAGTCGCCCCGGACCTGTACGCCCCGTGCCACCCCGAGGGATGGTGGTCCGCCGGACACGACGAACGCCAAGCACCTGTACGACCCGTGAGGAGAACTCCCTACCCATGCGCATCACCCGCGAGACGCCGCTGGCACCGATGTCCACCCTCGGCATCGGCGGACCCGCGGCCCTCGTCGTCGACCTGACGGATCTCGCCGACTTCCCGGACTTCGTGGAGCTGGCCCGCTCCTGTCCCGGTACCCCGGTCTGTCTCGGCGAGGGCAGCAATGTGCTGTTCAGCGACGCGGGCTGTGCGGCGCCGGTGCTGCGGCCGCGGACCCGTGGCGTGCGGTTCACCGGGAGGACGGCCGACGGCCGGGTGCTGACCGAGGTCCAGGCGGGCCATCCCCTGGCCGACCTGGTCGCCACCACCATCGCCGAGGGGCTGAGCGGCATGGAGATGCTGGTGGGCATCCCCGGCACCACCGGAGCCACACCGGTGCAGAATGTCGGCGCGTACGGCCAGGAGATCTCCGACACGCTGGTCGAGGTGACTGCCTGGGACTGGGCGCTGCACAGACGGGTGCGGCTGGACGCCGCCGCCTGCGGACTCGGCCACCGCACCAGCGCCTTCAAGGGCTCCCGACGCTGGACGCTGCTGACCCTGGTGTTCGCCCTGCGTCCCGCCACGCTCAGCGCCCCGGTCGGCTACCGTGCGGTGGCCGAGCAACTGGACGTCCCGGTCGGCACCCGGGTGCCGATGGCGGAGGCGGCCCGGGCCGTACTTGCGGTGCGCAGGAGCAAGGGCATGGTGCTGGAGGACTGCGAGTCCGACCGGAGATCGGTGGGCAGCGTGTTCCTCAGCCCCGCGATCAGCCCGGACCAGGCCCGTCGGCTGCGCGCGCGGGACGCCCCCGTCAACGAATTCCCCGACGGGTCGACCCGGGTGAGCGCCAGCTGGCTGATCCGGGAAGCGGGCTTCGCGCTGGGCAGCCGGATCGTCGACGGAGTACGCATCTCCTCGCAGCAGTACACCCTGGTCGCGGACTCGGGCGCGAGCGCTACCGGGTTCGCCGAGGCCATCGGCGTGGTCCTGTACCGGACCCTGGACCGCACCGGGGTGCGGCTCACACCGGAGATCGACTTCCTCGGGGAATGGGAGGTTCCGGCGTACGCCACGCCGTGACGCCGCGCCCTGGCGCCTCGCGGCAGGGCTCCACGGCGGGTACGCCCAGGCCAGGCTCTGCCTGTGCCGCACCCGTCCCGGCCGCCACTGTGTCAGCCCTACGGCTCAGGTCTCCATGAGGCGCCGGACATGCTCGGCCTCGTCCTCCCGGACCTCGCTCGCGCGCACGGCTCCGAGCCGCCAGCTCACGGTGGCACCGTCAGGGCCCTCTACGTTCCCCCGCTGAAGGGCAGCCCGGATCCGCGCACGGACCTCCGCCTCGTCCTCGGGTTCGGCGACGAAGAGCACCCGTAGCCGCACCTCGTCATCGGCCCGCTCCGCGCTGGTGTGGTGCGGTGCCAACGGGCACGGCAACTCGTGCTCCCAACTCCCGCACAGCCCGAGGGTGATGGCCGCGCCCGGAGCCCGCGCATCACCGCGGGCCTCCATGACGACGGTCGCCTCCAGGGCGCTTGCTCGGCACATCGGGCCAGCATCGCACGCCTGCGCACGGTCAGGTGCCGGCCGCCGGCGCCGGAGCTCCGCCCCTCCGAAGAGGGCCTCGGGGGCTGTCACCGCGCGGTCCTGGCCCTCGCGCGCCGTCAGGTTCCTGCCGGCACGCGTCAGACGCTCCCGCCGGTCAGCAGCCGGGCCCGCAGCCGGGTGACGACGTCGTCCGTGATACCGACCCGGTCCTTGAGGTAACCGTGCACGGATCCGTAGCGGGCCGACAGACCGGCGAAGACCAGCTCCATGATCTCGGCTGGTGCCCGCCCGTAGGCGGGCCACTTCAGGACCCGGTCCGGATTGGCCGCGCGCCAGTCGGCGGTGAGGCCCTCGGTGGCCAGTTCGGTGAGCGCGAAGTCGGCGAGGATCTGTTCCTCGGAGACGTCCAGCAGGGTCAGGACGAGCGCGGCGATCAGCCCGGTGCGGTCCTTGCCGGAGGTGCAGTGGAACACCAGCGGCCCCTCGTCCTCGGCGATCAGCTCGATGGCCTGCCGGATCTCCGCGAAGCCGTCCTCGGTCACCTCGGCGAACCGGTCGGCCAGGAATCGCCAGGGGTCGACAGCGGGGTCGATCGAGGCCTGGTCGTAGGGCCGGTGCTCGATGCTGAGATTGGCGTAGGTGAACCGCTCGGCCTCGGGCACCTTGCCCTTGGCCTCGATCTCCCACGGGTAGCGCAGGTCGACGACGGTACGGATGCCCAGCTGAAGGAACCGGTCCCAGTCCGCGCCCTGCAGTTTGCCCAGGGAGTCGGCCCGGTACAGCCTGCCCCAGGCGACGGTGCGTCCGTCGGCGGACCGGTAGCCGCCCAGGTCACGGAAGTTGTGCAGCCGGTCGAACCCGATGTGCCGCGTCACGCGCGCTCCCCTTCGTTCTGTGCCTTCACTCGCCCGAAGCCGCAAGTTCCCCAAAGTTTCCAGGACTTACGACCGGGCCGCGCCCTGACCGGGACGGCGAACCACCGTGCGGGGTTCCCCGTCGAGCCTGGTGTGGGGAAGCTCTCAGGCCGCGTGGCCTCCTTGCGTTCGTGATAGCCGCCGTATGTACTGAGCCGCATCCTGCCCGGGATGGGCACGCAACGCTCATAAGGAGAGAAATTGGGCGAGGGATTGAAGGCGTCCTCGGAGCCGCCGCATGACCACGGCGGTTTCCGGTACGCGCGCTCTCTGCGTGTCCCCGGCGGACATCCGATCCCGGCACCGACCCCTTCCGCGACACACCCACGGAGCCCCGCAACATTGCCGCGGCTCTCGCCATAGCTCCCGCCTTCATTGTCGTCGAAGGCGGTGAGTCCGGCTTCCGCTGCCCACTGAACCGGGTACGCGCCGACGGCGGTCAAAGAATCTCCGCAATCGTCTCCCGAACGGGTAAGGGACTGGTCCCCCTTACCCGGCACGACGCATTCCGGACTCCGGTACCGACGGGTTGCATTCCCTTCGGTGCCCTTGGATCCGGATGGCAGCGAAAGGACCAACGGACATGTATCGCGAGCCGACCGCGCCTTCTGGCGAACGGTCCGTCGTCGGGCGCGCCATGAGCATTCTCGCGGCTTTCGACGCCGACAACCCCTTGCTGACGGCCAGCGACCTCAGCCGGCGGTCGGGGCTCCCGATCGCCACCACGCACCGGCTGGCGACCAAACTGGTGGCCCTTGGGGCACTGGAGCGCCGCGGCGAGGGCAGGTACTGCGTCGGGTTGCGGCTGTGGCAGTTGGCGTCCCTCTCGCCGCCGTCGCATCTGCGTCAGGCCGCCCTGCCGCACCTGCTGAGGCTGTCCGTCCAGACCCGCTCGACAGTGCTGCTGGCGGTCCGGGACGCGGCCGAGATGGTGTATCTGGAGGTCTTACCGGGGCAGTTGAACCCCACCGAGTTACCCCGCCCCGGGTCACGATGCGCCCTGGACAGCAGCGGTACGGGAATGATCCTGCTGGCCCACGCCGACGGCGTGACGCAGCACATGGTCGCCTCCCGGCCCGGCGTCGACGCGGACCGGCTGCGGGAGTGCCTCGCCCGGGTGCGGAGTTCGGGGCATGCCGTGGCCGAGGGGAAGCCCCACAGGGCCGCCATCGAGGTCGCCACCGCGGTCCGCAATACGCAGGGTCAGGTCGTCGCGGCCGTGGGTCTGGCGAGCCGAACGGACCGGGCCCATCTGCCGGGGGTCGTGGACGTCCTGCTGCGCGCTGCCGACGCGCTGTCCGGCAAAGACTACTGATTCGTCATCATCATTGAATCCACCATTCCGCGATGAACCGGAACGGTGGAATATTGGCGTGCGCCCGTGCAGAGGGGTGGTTGGAATACAGGCGTCCCCTGTCGGGCGGGACGCGGAAGATCTGACACAGCATCACCAATTCGACCCGGCAGCGGGCTCATTGTGCCCTGAGACGTGAAGCAACTCAACTTTGTGGTCATACTGTTCACAGAGTTGCCTTTCGGTCACGCTCAACAGCATACACAGGCGCCTCACCTGCCCGTACGGGCATCGGACCAGCCACCTTTCCATCCAATGAGAACGCTTGTTGCCGCCTCTTCACGCCATGAAGAAACTGAGGCAGCACCGACTCCGAAGCAGACCCTCGCATTGCCGTTCGCAATGTTGGGTGTGCGGCCTTCCGCCAAAGGCAACGGAATTGTCCGCACCACTTGTTTACCAGCACGACAGAAAAACGAGGGTCTCCATGACATCAAAGATCTCCGCGGGTGCCGTGGTCCGCTGCCTCGGCGGCTTTTCGCTGGAGATGCGAGGCCGCCCCGTGAAGCGATGGCGGGCGGGCAAGGCGCGCGATCTCTTCCTCTACTTACTCGTCAACCGGGGCCGGCCGGTCGACCGCGACGAGCTGTACGCCGCCCTGTGGCCGGACCGCGTGCGGTCCCCACGGTCCAGCTCCGTGAAGGTGGCCAAGCACGCGGTCCACCAGATCCTCAGCGGGCACGGGTCCTCCACAGGTGAGCAGCCCGCCGCCGAGATCGTCCTCAACGAGTGCGGATACACCCTCAAGGTCTATGACGTGTGGCTGGACTTCGAGGAGTTCGAGAGGCTGTGCCACAACGGCCACAGGGCCGCGGCCCGAGGGGACCGCCCGACGGCCCTGGACCAGTACCACCGCGCCCTGGAGCTCCACGTCGGGGAGTTCCTGCACGGCGAGACCGCCGACTGGATCAGGGAGCAGCAGGACTGGGCGCGGTCCCTGGCTCTGGGAGCGGCGGACTACCTCCTGCAGGACGCCCTGTGCCGCGAGGACACGCCGGCGGTCATCGCCCTGTGCCGCCGGAGCCTGGACATCGACCCGTACCAGGAGGACGTCTACCGGACCCTGATCCAGGTGCACGGCGAGCTGGGCCAACTGGGGCAGGCCAAGGCCTGGTACGAGCTGTGCAACCGCCGGCTGTCCGGAGATCTTGACATCGATGTCAGCCAGAGCACGCGCCGCGTCTTCGACCGGATGATGCGCGTCCGCGGCCTCTCGGCAGCCTCTCGGGCCCGGCGCGTAACCACCCCGTAACCGGGCTTCCTAGACTCGCAAACCTGCACCTGGTCAAGGAGGTTGGTGTGACGGTGCTGGAGACGGAACCGGGCCCCGGTCCCGCTGCTGAGAAGCGCGACGAAGGCCTCTGCGGCGACGCCGGACCCTTCATCGTCGGCTTGGGCGGGACGATCCGTCCGGGATCCTCGACGGAGCGGGCGGTCCGCGCGGTGCTGACGGCCGCGGAGTCCGCGGGTGCCCGCACCCTGCTGCTGGGCGCCGCCGATCTGCAACTGCCCCTGTACTCCCCCGGGGAGACACAGCGGACGGCGGCGGCCCGGCGGCTGATCGACACCGTGACCCGCGCCGACGGCCTGGTCATCGGGACGCCCGCGTACCACGGCGGCGTATCCGGGCTGGTGAAGAACGCCCTCGACTACATCGAAGACCTGCGGGAGGACCACCGGCCCTATCTGCACGGCCGCGCCGTCGGGTGCGTCGTCACCGCCCGCGGCACCCAGGCCGCATCCGCCCTCACCGGGCTCCGCTCGGTGGTGCATGCGCTCCGGGGCTGGCCCACTCCGCTGGGTGTGACCGTCAATACGGAAGAGATCTCGCTCGCGCCGGACGGGAGCGCTGCTGACGGGCGGGTCGCGGCACAGCTGGCGACGGTGGGCGAGCAGGTGGTCGCGTTCGCCCGGATGCAGACGCCAACCCCCTGACAGTTGACGGCTGACGGCTCACCGCCGACCGCCGACCGCCGACCGCCGACCGCCGACCGCCGCAAACCCTCCCGCATCTCCCCTCACTTCTCTTCCTCTTTCTCGTCGTCTTTCGAACTCCCTGGTTCCGGCTGCCCTTTTCCGGACCGTCCGCACGTCCCTGACCGACCGTGACCCCGAATGGAGCACGTTCATGGAAGACACCACGCTGTCCACCACACCCGAAGAGGACGCGACCCTCGCCGCGCAGGACTCCGGTCCGCAGGCCGAGGACCAGGCGGCGGGCGCCGTCGCGCCGGACGCCGAGCTGGAAAGCCTCGACGACCTGGACGACGTCGACTTCGACCTGGACGAGGTCGAGAACAAGATCGCCCCGCTGGCTCTCGCTGCGACCGAGCCCGCACGATGGTGACGGTGGCCGATGACGCGGGCCCCGCCTCCGGCCGCGCCGTCCGGGTCGATGTGAACACAGGCCCCGCCGCCTCCTTCACCGGGCTGCGGGAAAGTCTCCACGCGCTGCGCGCCGAGGGCGCCGACTTCGGTGACCTGGCCGCTCGTCATCCGGCGGAGTGGGCCGAACTCTTCCCCGCCGAGGCCGCCCCCGGCACGACACCGCTGGAGGAGATCGCGCTCGCGCCCTCCGAACGCCGTCTGCACCGGGAGAGCGAGCAGGTCTACCGCGTGCTTTCGGTGGCCGCCGCGGCCCTGTGCGCCGGCACCGCGCAGCTGGGCAGGCCGCTGCTCGTCAGCGGGATCGGCGGCACCGACCTGTCCTCGCTGCGCGGCTTCATGCGGGCCGTGGAGCACGCGCGGGTCGCCGAAGGCGCCGGAATTCTGCTGCACACGCCGACTTCGGTACGCACCCCCCTCGGCCGCTACGCCGACTACCGCGGCGAGCGGGTGCGCTGCCTGCGCCGCATGGGTCTGCCCGTCACCGAGGACGACCTGGTCGTCGAGCTGGGGACGGACGGCGACGCCCGCTTCGTTCCGGTGTCGGAGGAGGGCGAGCTCCACCTCCGGGCGCGGGACGGCGAGAGCTCGTCCGTCGACCGGGTGGCGGCCGCGCTGGCGTACTGCCGCCGGGCGTTCTTCTCCGCGAACTGGGAAGGCATGGCGGCCGTCGCCGACGAGGCGATCGGTCTGCTGTCCGGCATCCCCGAGTCCCGGGTTGCCGAGCTGCTGGCCAAGGCGGAGCGGGAGGAAGAGCTCGTCCACGCCATCGAGTTCGAGACGGCGATCCTGCGGGGCACCGCCGACGTACGTGGGTTCCTGCTCAAGGTGATCGGTATCCAGGCCGGATTCCGGGGCGACCAGGAGACGGCCGTCGCCTGCTTCCGTGCCATCCGGGAGGACGCCGACGGGCTCTCCCCGGAGATCCGCGCCCAGTCGCATCTGTACACCGCGCTCACCCTCTCCAAGCGCAAGCAGCGACTGGCCGAGGCCGTCGCCGAGGTGGAGCAGGGCTTCGAGGTCGTCAGGGAGCGGCCGGACGAGGCCGAGAGCGTCCGCCGCGAGCGCGGCTGGCTGCACAATCTGCGCGGGCTGACCCTCTTCTCCGAGCGGCGCCTCAAAGCGGCCTTCGAGCACGAGAAGCAGGCGCTCGCGTGCATGGCCGGGCTGACGGACGCCAGCGCCGCCCATCTGCGGATCAACCTGTACTCCAACATCAGTGTGTTGCAGGAGAAGGCCGGGAAGCACACCTCGGCGCTGGCCACCTGGGAGAAGTTCAAGCAGGCCACGGGCTCCTCGAACGCCGGCTTCGTCAAGCACCACGCGTACCGCAGTGCGGGTCTGAGGCTGCTGGTCGGGGAACGGGAAGCCGCGCTGGAGGACCTGGACACCACTCTGGTCAACGCGGCCGGCCTCGGCGACCTCTTCCACGAGAGCGAAGTCCGCCTCGAACTGGGGACGTTGCACGCCACGGCCGGTGACACGGAGGCCGCCACCGAGCAGTACGGACGTGCGGAGAGCGCCGCCCGGCTGCTGGGCGACCCGTACCGGATCGCGCTGGCCATGGCGGGGCAGACCATGACCTCGGGCTCGCAGACCTCTGCCGGTGCCGTGGCGGCGACCGCCGCGCTCAGCCTCACCCGTCCCGGTGACGCCGACGCGCTGGCCAAGACCGTAGCCGAGGGCGGTGAGCTGATCGGGCTGCTGCCGAGGCCGCGTACCAAGCTGAACCGTCCGTTCGACCTGATCAACTTTCAGGACTGAGGCCATGGCGCACGAAGCGACTGGATGGCAGCTGTATCCACGGCTGCTGCTACGGAGGGCAGGCTTCGGTGTCGAGCTGCTGACCGCGCTCGGTGACGGGCCCACGCTCGCGGCGGCACAGGCGTACCGCGAGGCTGCGGGACGGTTCGAGGAGAGCCGCACCCGGCTCCAGGAGGACATCGCCAAGACCGTCGCACGTGCCGACCGGGAGACGGACCGCGCGAAGCTGCGTGAGCTGTCGAAGATGCGGAGCCGGGCGGGCCGCAGGCTGCTCGTCGAGCAGAGCGCGTCCGCCGGCGGGCTCGACGCGGCCGTCACCGACTACCGTACGGCGCACTCCACGCAGGAGGAGGCCGCCGGGCGACTGACAAAGGCGCTCGCCGCGGAGGTGCTGCGGCGGCCGGAGCGGGTCCGTGACCTCCTCCGGGACGAACGGGTGTGCGACGCACTGGTGCAGCTGTCGCCCTCGTTCCACACCGAGGTGGTGCGCTGGATCGACGGCTGGGAGCGGCCGGACGGGGTGTCGGGGCGCAACCGCGCCAAGGACCGCTCCTTCTACCGCCGCGTCTATCTGTACGGGCAGCGGCTCGGTGCGAAGAACGAGACGACCAGCTTCTTCGGGCCGCTGGTGCACGGGAGGATCGAGCGCGCATCCGAGGGGATCGCCCTGGGTCCCGAGACCGGGTCCGGGGTGCACTTCCTGGAGGCACAGGCCGCTTTCTGGGCCGTGTGCGAGCTGGCCAGACTCATCGGCACGGATCCGGACGTCCGGGACCGTCCACCGGTGGACTGGCTCCCGTCCTGCCACCGGATCGCGGCGGCCGAGCCCGGTTCGGGCTCGATCAGGGCGGCGGACGGCCGGCAGATCCGGCTCTCCGGAACCCGTTGGAGGCTCGCCGCCGGTGTCGACGGCCGGCGGTCCGTCGGCGAGCTCGCCGCACTGGCCGGCATCGACGTCCCGGAGGCGCGGCGCATCCTGAACCGGCTGCGGCAGGCCGGGGCCGTACGGCTCTGGCCCGAGCCGCCGTCCACCGCGGCCCGCCCGCTGGACTGGCTGATCTCGTGGGCCGAGAGGTACGCGGACGGCACCGGCTGGCCGGTCCGGCTGCGCGAACTGCGTGACCTGGCCGACGCATACGCGGCGGCCGACGGTCACCTCGCCAGGGCCGCGGCCCTGGCCCGGGTGGAGGAGTGCTTCACCGCGCTCACCGAGGTCGACGCACGCCGCGCCGGCGGCCGGATGTACGCCGACCGGCTCGTGGTGTCCCTGGACGCCAAGGGCGACCAGAGCCCGGTGGTGGTCGGCGGCGACGTGGCGCGGCGCTGGGAGGATCAGCTCACCCCGGTGCTGGACGTGGCCGCACGCTACGGCGAGCTCCAGCAGCACGCCGCCGCCGAGCTGTGCGCGGAGATCATGCGCACGTCGGGCACCGACTCCATGCCGTACGACGAGCTGATCCGCCGGGTGCACGCGGCCGTCGAAGCCGGCGGGCAGGACGCCCTGGCGGGCCCGGTCGCCGCGTTCACGCGGACGTACACGGACCTGGTCGGTGCGAACGTGCACGGGCAGGAGGCCCGGCTCACCCCGGCCGATCTGACGGTGCTCGCACCCGACCCCGGCCGCGACCGGTTCGTCAGCCCGGACCTGATGCTGGAGAGCCGGCCGGACGGTACGGAACTGCTGGTCCTCGGCGAGCTGCACCCGTACGTCTTCGCCTGGGGCTCGCAGGGACTGTTCAGCGACGAACAGGACCGGATGCTGGCGGACTTCGCCGCGGGGCTTCAGCCGTGGGGTGGCCCGGAGCGGCTCGCCACGGTCATCCGCCGCAGACGCCACAAGGGGCTGGTCGCCGACTGGTTCCCCGGTCGCTTCGTCGAGATCACGTCGGTGGCCACCGACGACAGGAAGCGGACCGTACCGCTCACGGAGCTGACGGCGGTCCTCGTCGACGGCACCCCGCGGCTGCGTACGCCGGACGGTGAACTGACCCTCTACGCGGGCGAGGACGACCATGTCCATCTGCGGGCCTTCGCCGCGCCGGGTGTGGCCCTGCCGCTGGTCAGATTCCAGGACTTCGCGCCGCGGATCACGGTCGGCGACCTGATCGTGCAGCGGGCCCGCTGGTGGTTCGACCGCGCCGACCTCGGTGTCGATGCCGTCCGCGACCCCGCTGCCGCCTTCCTCGCGGTGCAGGACCTGCGGGCACGGCACGGCCTGCCCAGGTTCTGCTTCGCGTCCCTGGCGCACGAGCCGAAGCCGGTCGGCATCGACCTGGACAGCCCGCTCGCCGTCGACGCTCTGGTGGCGATGGTGCTGGCCGGCGAGAACCGGACGGTGTCGCTCGCGGAGATGCGGCCCGCGCCGGACGCGCTGTGGCTGCGTCACGGCGGGACGCCCGTGACCTCGGAGTTCCGGATCGCCATGAAGAGAGCGTCGTCGTGACTGATTCCGCAGGTTCCCCCGGTGGTCCCGGTCCGACCGATCCCACCGAGCCCACCGACTCCACCGATCGCATGGATCCCACCGATCGCACCGACTCCACCGGCTTCGCCGGAACCACCGAAACCGCACCCGCAGGCCTTCGCTGGGAGCTGCTGCCGACCGTCGTGCTGCGCAGCGCAGGGTTCCCCTGGCAGATGGTCGAGGGTCTGGCGTACGAGCGCACCCGCGGACTCCTCGCCGAACTGTTCGCGCTGGAGGAGCAGGCGGCCGAGGTCGCGTCGCGGCTGCGCCCTTCGGGCCGTCTCGCCCGGGGCCAGCAGAGCAAGCTGCGCAATCTGCGGCCCCTGCCGCCTTCGGAGACCTTCCCGGCGGACTGGCTCGCCGAGTGGAACGACGTCGCCGCGCGGGTGACCGAGGCCCGTGGGCGGATCGCCACGACCGTCGAGTCCGACGCCGCGACCGTCGAGGAAGCGCTGACCGGCATCCGTACCGATCCGCGCGTCAACGACGCCATCGTCTGTTCCTCCCCCGCCGTCCACCGCGATCTGGCCCGGGGTGCGACGGGCGGCCGCATCCGCCGCCAGCTCGCCTCGTACGCACAGCGGCTCGCGTCCAAGAGCGAGACAATGAGCTTCTTCGGGCCCATCAACTACGGCCGGGTGAACCCCGGGGACGACACCGCGACAGCGCTGACCTGGGAAGGGCACCGGGAGATACGCGTCCGCCAGGCGCACACCGCCGCCCGCGTCAACGACGCTGTGCAGGCCATGCTGCTCGGTGACGACGCACTGGCCCCGCACCTGGTGCCGGTGCGCAAGACCACCGCCCGCGCGCCCAAGGGCGCGGAACTCACCGCCGCGGTGATCCGGGCGGCCGACGGCGAGCGCACGGTGGCCCGGATCGCGGTGGCGGCCGGTGCCGACGAGGACGAGACGGTCGCCGCGTTCCGCACGGGTGTGGCGAAGGGGGTGCTCACCCACACACTCTGCCCGCCGTCGACGGTGGTCGATCCGCTGCGCTGGACGCTGGAGCACATCGATGCCTCGGACCCCGGGACCGCCGGCCGCGCCGCCGGGGTACGGGCGCTGCTCGCCAAGGTGCTCGAACTGCTCGACGGCTACCCGTCGGCCCCTCCCGAGCGCAAGACGACCATCCAGGACGAGCTGGAGTCGTTGATCCCGATCGACCAGGGTCCGGCGAACCGCAGCCGCTTCTACAACGACCGGGTCGTCATCCACGAAGCCGCCGTGGGCACGGCCGAACTGGACGTCCGCGGCCGGCTCGCCCGCGACATGTGCGACGCCGTCGCGCCCGTCCTCGATCTGCTCGCCCACGAGGCCGAGCTGACCCGCGCCCGCACCAACCGGGCGGTCGCGGCGCGACTCGGCCCGGGGCGGATCCCTCTCGTCCGTGCGCTGCGCGCCTGCGCCGAGCTGACCATCGAGCCCGGTGGCGGACTCGGCGCCGAGCTGGGCAGGGTACTGACCGGCGCCGGCGACGACGTGGCCGAACTCGACGTCGCGGGACTCCTGTCCGCACCGCCCGCACCCGCGGCGCCCGTCCTGTGCTCCATCGACGTCCTGATCGCCGCGCCCGATCTGGCGGCCTACCGCGCCGGGGTCACCCCGCTGGTGCTGGGCGACATCCATGACGCCGCGCTGCTCACGCCCTGGGCGCTGCAGTTCCACCCGGACTCGGCACAGCTCCTGGCCGGACGCGACGCCGCCGTACGCCGTGCGCTGGGCGAGCAGATCGCCGTCAACGTGATCTCGCGCCGTACGACGGGGCTGCCGCCGCTGGAGTTCCCCGGTGTCGTCCTCGAACTGGGCGGCACCGCCGGTGCGGGCCGGGAACGCGTCGGACTGGACCAGTTGTGGCTGGACAGCGACGGAGAACACGTCGTACTGCGCAGCGATGCCCACCCTGGGCGGAGCCTCCTCTTCCACAACGGTGAGCTGGACACCGCCGTCCACACCGCGCTCGCCCTGCCGCGCATCCGCCGTCCCGTCCTTCCCGACCTGCCGCACGTCCCGCGGCTGCGCTGGGGCAATGTGGTGTTCTCCCGGCGCCGTTGGATGCTGCCGAGCCGGGCGGTGCTCGACGCCCACAGCAGTCAGCGCGAGGCGGACCGGCTGCTGGAATCGGCCCGGCTGGTGCGCGAACGCGGTCTGCCGGACCGGTTCTTCGTGAAGTCCCCGGCCGAGCGCAAGCCGGTGTACGTGGACACCGCGAGCCCCGAGCTGCTCAAGGGGCTGGCCCGGCTGGCGGGCACGGCCGAGCAGCTCGCGGTCTCCGAGGCGCTGCCGGCGCCCGAGGACGCCTGGCTCCGCGACGGCGAGCTGCGTTTCGCCTCCGAGCTGCGGTGTGTGTACCTGCGGGGCGGGGGTGAGCGGTGATGCGGCAGGTGGTGATGCCCCCGCTGTTCGATCTGAGTCTTGAACCGGTCCTCGATCCGGGGGACGAACTGCTCGATCTGAACGCGGAGTTCGTGGACCGGCTCGCGGGCACCGAGAACCTGCGGTCGCCGGCCGCCGCGTACGAACTCGGACGGCTCGGCGAGGGCGACCCGGCCGGGCGTCGCACGAAGGCGCTGTTCGCGCGCGCGGCCGTCGCGATCATGGGGCGTGGGAACCACGATGCGGGCCGGCTGCGGGCCGTGGGCATGGCGCTGCGACTGTCCGGCGAGAGCGACCCGGCCCTGCGGCTCGCGGCGGACGACGTGGAGATCGTCGACGGCACGACCGAGTCGGGCGCGGACGTGGTGTCCGCCGCCGCGCGGACCGGCCTGTTCGGGCCGACGACCGTGCGGGCCCGCGACTTCGCGCCGGGGCGCCGGGTGCACCTGCTGGTCGAGACCGATCAGCAACTTCCCGCGGCGGCAGCCCTCATGGACGTGCTGGGCGCCGAACGGGTCGTGCTGTGCGGGCGGTTCGCCGCCGACCACCGGGCGGCGCTGCGCGCGCTGCACCCGTTCTCGGCGGCCGCAGGCTTCGACAGCTGGGCCCCGTCCTGGCGGCTGCGTCAGGAGTGGGCCCCGGACGGCGCACCGGTGCACTGGGTACGGCGAGCCGCCGACTGGCGGCCCGGCGTTCCCTGGGCCGGGTGGCTGGAGCCCGAGGAGGCCGCGCTCCTGCCCGAGGATGCGTGGCGGGAGTGCCGTGGGGCTGCCCTGACCGTGGCACGGCTGGAGTCCTGGGCCGGGGTGACAGGGACGGACGGCACCCGCACGGATCTGGAGCCGGTCCTGAAGTCTGCCGGGGCGGAACGGCTCGCCGCCGAGCTGCTGATCGGCGCCCCCGGCGTGGGTGCCGACGAGGCCAGGGCCACTGCCCGGCGACTGCTGTCGGGACCCGGTCCGCGGCTTGCGGGCCTGAGCCCGTTCCGGCTGCGTGCCGCCCGTGGGCGCGAGGTTCCGGGTTCCTGGGACGGGGTGCCGTTGACACGGGTCGGCGCAGAAGGCCATGACCTGCCGCGCTGGGACCGGTTCGGCGCACCGGGAACGCCCGGTGAGGCCGACCGCGACGCCCTCGTCGGCGCGCTCAACGCCGAACTGGGCAGCGAGACCGATCTGTATCCGGGCCGGTTCGCGTGCTGTGTGCTCGCCCGCCCGGACCGGACCCCGCTGTGGGAGCCGTCGGCCGCTGTCGTGGGTGCGGAAGGGGAGGGGCCGGACGGCCGGGGCCCCGGTTCCTTCGTGGTGAATCTGAGGACCGGAAGCGCCTTCCGGCTCCATCCGAAGCTGGCGCCCGTCGTCGAGCGGCTGGCGTCCGGCGACAACGCCGTCCTGGACCGGCTGAGCGGCACGGTCCGTACGAAACTGTCCGACCAGCTGGTCCGGGCCGGTGTGATGCGGAGGACGCAGTGAGCCGACAGTGGCGTATCGGACGGGAGTTCATCCTGCGCCATGCGGGCATGCCGTTCGACTGGCTGGAGGAGCTGGGTGCGCCCGGTTCCCTGCTGGAACTGGCCGACGACGTCCTCGATCGCGAGCGCGCCGTGCTGGAGCTGGTGGACACGCAGTTCGCCGGGCAGCGGGCGGTGGCCGTGCGGGCCGATGTGCTGCGCGGACGTGTGCAGCAGCTGCCCAAGTCGGCCGGGCCCGGCTGGAGTGCGGCAGTACGCGCCTGGGACGAGGCGCAGCAGCGCTACGCCCTCGCCTACCAGGAGGCCGACGATCAGGCCGGGAAGCAGCTGCGGGACCTGCTGGCGACCCCCGAGATCTCCGAGGCGGTGTTCCTGTCCAACCCGGACGCGTACCGCAACATGCTGTTGCCGCTGCTGGCGCATGACGGGCCGCTGACCTCCCGCTGGCGCCGGGTCCGCCGGCAGATGTACACGTATGTGCAACGGTTCTGCGCGAAGAACGAGACGGTGAGCTTCTTCGGGCCCATGGCCTACGGCTCGGTGCGGCCCGGTGACGGAGCCGAACTGCGCCAGGACGTGTCCCCTGCCCGGAGGGTCTTCTTCTCCCACTGGGCGGCGCGTGCACTGACCACCGCCATGGCCAGGGATCCCAGGATCCTGCCGCATCTCTCCTTCCGCGCCACCGGCCGGGGCGATGCCGCCAAGGACCCGCTGCTGTCCCTGATCGCCCCGGACGGAACCGTCTTCCGCGATCTGGTGCGCGCCTCGGGGCAGCCGGCCGGCGAGGTGGCCCGGGCGCTGATGCGGCTGGTGGCCGCCGAGGCCGTCACCATCGGCCTCGGCGGGGGCGACTACGACCTGGAGCCGCTCACGACCCTGCGCGCACAGCTCGCCGCCCTGCCCGCCTCGCCCGCCCGTGAGCGGTGGCTGGGGCAGCTGGGCGAACTCGCCGGTTTCCTCCGTGATCTGGCCGAGCAGCCGCTCCACCGGAAGGCGGCCACGGTCGCCGCGCTGGAGGCACGCTTCACCGAGATCACCGGCAGGCCCGCCCGCCGCGGCGCGGGCGCCGCCTACGCCGACCGCGCCGTGTTCTTCGAGGAGTGCGCCTCCGCGTTCTCCCTCACGATCGGTGCCGAGGTGATCCGCCGCTGGGAGGAGCAGCTCGCACCGGTGATGGAGGTGTGCGTGGCGCACGGCCACGCCACGCAGGCCGCGGCGGCGGACGCGGTCCGTGCCGCCTTCACCGGCGGCCCTGACGGGCCCGCCGTGGAACTGGATCTCCTCGACTACGCCACCCGCGCGGCCGACAGCCGGTCGGACTCCACCAGCACCTTCCAGGCGACGCACGCCCCCAGCTATCCCGGCACAGAGTGGCGTGGCGAGGTGGACCGGCTGGCCCGGCGGGCGGAGGAACTGGGCGGTGACCGCTACGCGGTCGTCGACCTGTGCCCGAGCGCGCCGGACGCCGCCGGACTCGACGGCGCCCCGCTCGTGCTCTCCCGCGCCCATCACCATCTGCTGGTCCGCAGCTGGCTGGGCACGATGCATCCGGACCCGGCCCGGCTCGGCGCGGATGCCGCCGAGTGGACCGCGGAACAGGACGGTGCCGTCGTCGGCCTCGACTTCGGCCGTCGCAACAAGGGCTACTACCGCTTCCCCGGACGGGAGGTGGCGATGCGACCGCTGACCTGGACCGATCACGGGCGCGAGGATCTACTGAAGCCGGAGGACCTGCGGGTCACCATCGCGCCCGACGCCGTCACCCTGCGGGATCCGGACGGCCGGCCGGTCACCGCCTATGTACCGCTGAGCGACTTCGTCAAGTACGCGCCCATCGCGGCGCTTTCGCATCCGCAGGTGCTCCACCCCACCTTCGCGGCCGACGGCGCACAGCCCGAAGTGAGCCTGGGTTCCGTGGTGTTGCAGCGTTCCCGGTGGCAGGTCCCCGCGGCTGCCCTGGCCGCACCGGAACCGTCCGCGCGGTTCCTGGAGCTGCGAAGGCTGGCCCGCGACACCGGCGGCAGGTTCGTGTTCTGCCGCAGCGCCCAGGAGCGCAAGCCGTACCTGGTCGACCTCGCCTCGCCGCTGGCGGCCGATCTGATCAGCCATGTGGCGCGCGGCGCCGGCGAGCTCGGCGTGGAGCGGATGGCACCGGGCCCCGAGGGGTTGTGGCTGCGTGACGCCGAAGGACGGCGGTACACCAGCGAGCTGCGGATGCAGATCATCGGCAGGGGCGGGCGGGCATGACGCGGACGACGCTCTTCGCCGAGCACTCCCTGCGCCTGCGTGCCGACGTGCGGCCCGACGGCGGCATCACGACCGAGCGGTCCTCGAACCGGGGCATGAGTGCCGAGCGTCACCTCGGCGACGGATTCACCGAGCACCGCTTCGCGGACGACGACACCCTGCTGGGTTCCGGGCGCACCGAAGCCGGAGCCCGGGCGGCCGAGGCGCTACGCGAAGTCCAGGACCGTCCCGTCTTCCACCTGACGGCGCAGCACCGCGCCGAGCTCGCCTCGATCGCCGCCGAGACCGGCGCCGCGCTCACCCTGGGCGTGGCCCAGCAGCATGTCGCCGCGGGCGACCCCGAGCGCGTACGCACCACGGAACGCATCGTCACGACCCTGGAGGTACGGCTGACGGTCGAGGACGGCACCCGCCACGGCCGCTCCGTGCTGTGCGGACCGCCCGGGGAGGATCCCCGGGCCGTCCGGGACGCTGCGGTGCGGACAGCCGAAGCGATACGCGCGCGGCTGGCGCTGCCCCTCGCCGGTGAACTGCCGGACGGGGCCGATCTGGTGCTGCTGCCGGGCCTTGCCGGGGCGTTCTTCCACGAGATCGTCGGCCATCCCCTGGAAGCCGATGTCGTCGCCTCCGGCACCAGTTACCTGGGAGAGCGCGCCGGGCAGCGGGTGGCGCCCGGCTGGCTGTCGGTCAGCGACGGCGGCCTGGAGACGGAGCGCGGCTACCGCAGCCCGTTCGACGACGAGGGCACCACGTGCCGTACGGTCCGGCTGATCGACCGGGGCGCCGTGGGGCGGCCGATGACCGATCTGGCCCTGGCCGGGCGGCTCGGTGTGCCCGGTTCGGGGCACGGACGCAAGCAGAGCTACCGGCATCCGGCGATTCCGCGCATGACCCACACCGCCGCCCTGATCGAGCCCGGGACGGAGGTCGAACCGCCCGCGGGCGACTGGATCGCCCCCTACGGGCTGCGGCTGGACATGATGAACATCGCCTCCGGTGCGTTCGTCTTCCATGCCCCCTTCTCCCTGCTGCACCGCGCGGACGGCAGCGTCGCCCGGCTCGGCCCGCTCCGGGTGACGGGCGACGGGGCCCAGGTGCTGGCCGGTCTGCGGCCGTACGCGCACCGGGTCGACGCGTATCTGCGCGCCACCGGCGGCTGCGGCAAGCTCGGCCAGTTCCCGGTGCTGGTGTCGTTCGCCAACGCGGGGTTCCGGCTTCCCGCGGGGCTGGTCGGACTGCGGGCGGTGGCCCATGCGTGAGTTGCGCGTACGCGCCTCCGGTCTCCTCACGCCCGCTCCCGGCGGGCCCCGGCTCACCGTGTCGCTCGACACGCTACGGCTGGAACGTGACGCCTCGGGACGGGTGACCGGCTCCCGGCGGCTGGGCGAGCCCGTCGCCCAGGAGGCCGCCAAGGACACCGGGCTGGTGCTCACCGAGGCGGCCGCGCGGGCCCGGGCCGCCGTCGCCGGACTGCAGAGCGCGGTCGCCACGGTCCACGAGTGGCACGGCGACGACGGACTGCTGGTGGCACGGCGCAGCGACCTGCTGGCCCGCGTGGAGACCGCCGGCGGGCCCGTACTCCTCGGCACGGCCACCTACGGTGAGCCGTCCGCCCTGCTGGAGGCGCTGCCCTGGGACGAACTCGGCGCGCTGCCGCAGCAGTCGGCCGGCGCCGGGCCGCCGGACGACTGGCGTGAGCGGCCACTCTTGCTGCGCCCCTCCCCCGCGGCCGTGCTCGTCGCCGGGACGGCCTTCTCGCTGACCTCGCGCGGCGGACGCGCCACCGCGCAGCGGCTCTCCGGCCGCCGCGTACTCCCGCCCCTGACGTTGCGCGACCTGCCGGTGGCCCCCGCCGAGTACGACCGTGACGATCTCGGCAACCCGGCCAGGAGCACGATGCTCGTGGACGCCGGCCGGATCTGTCCGCCGTCCCCGCTCCGTGAGGGCATCCCGCTCGGACGCGCGGTCTGGGACCACGACTCCGCCGCCATCGGTCCGCCACAGCTGAACCGGCTCGAACTCACCGGCCCGGACGTGGCGCTGCCGCCGCAGGCCGTGGAACTCGTCCGGTGCGTCGAAGGGCTTCAGCGCTACCACGGCGACGGCACCGTACGCCTGCAATGTCTGGCGAGGACGGCGGACCGGCCCGGCGTCTGGTTCTCCGTCGTACTGCGGGCCAGACCCATTCATCTGCTGCGCCAGGCCGTCGGCCTGGCCGGCCGCCCCACGGCTGTCCACAGCGACAGCGATGTGACCACCCGCTCGCTGGTGCTCGCCGGCGCAGCCGAACTGGAAGGTGCAGGACATGCCGTCGTCACCGTCATCACCCCATGACTTCGCGCTCGTCGGCGGCGGGATCGTCGGCGCGTGCCTGGCCGAGGAGCTGAGCAGCCAGGGAGCCTCGGTCCTCGTACTCGACTCCGGTGACGAGCCGGGGCACGCCACCAACCGGGCCGCCGGAGTGGCCGTTCCGTCCCTGCGCTATCTCGGTGACCGGGAGTTCTACGACTGGCTGCGGACCGCGAAGCAGGACCTGGACGCCGATGTGGCCCGGCTGGAGCCGGAGTACGGCGCGTTCAGCGTCGCCCGGCCGATCCTGCGCGCGCTGCGCGAGACCGACGTCGAGACGTACGGCGAGGTACTGGACGGCCTGGACGTCGGCGCGTGGGTCGAGGGCGACGCGCTCGCCGGCGCCACGCCCGGCCTGAAACTGCCTCCCAGCAGGCGCTATCTCCTCGACGAGAGCGGTCTGATGGTCGACGGCCGACGCTATCTGGACGCCGTCCGCCGCCGCTGTCTCGACCAGGGCGTCACCTGGCGGCAGGGCAGCACCGTGCGCGAGGTGCGGGAGGACGGACCGGCGGTCGCCGTCATCACCGACGACGGGACGGTCCGCGCCGACCGGGTGGTGATCAGCGCCGGGGCGTGGACCTCCGGCAAGGGCCTGGCCGAGTCCACCGGGGTCCGGCCGCAGCGCGGCCAGATGGCGGTGCTGCGCACCGAGGAGAAGCTGACCTGCATCCTCTCCTCCGCCTACTACCTCGCGCCCGGTGTCGGTGACGACGTCATCGTCGGCGCGACCGAGGAGGACGCCGGCTTCGCCGAGCACGTCACCACCCAGGGCATCGCCCAGCTGCTGAGGTTCGCGACCACCGCCATGCCCGCACTCGGCGGGTCCGTTCCCGTGGAGCTGCGCGCCGGGCTGCGGCCGGTCTCCGGCACCGGCCGGCCCCTGGCGGGAGCCCTGCCGGGCCACGAGCGGATCTTCGTGTCGGCGGGGCACGCCGGTCACGGGCTGCTCTCCGCGCGCTGTACCGGCAAGGGCATGGCGGCCGGGCTGCTCGGGGACGACTGGGATGCCCTGCCCTACAGCATGTGCCCGTCCCACGCGCTGGGCGGTGCCGCGTGATGCGCATCGACCACGTGATCCTGGGCGCGCGGACCGTCGAGCCGCTGCGTGAACTGCTGTGGGAGCGCCACGGGTTCGGCATCACCGACGGCAGTCCCAACCCGGACGGGACGGCGAGCTGGGTCGTGCCCTTCGACACGCCCGACGTGCAGTATCTGGAGCTGCTCGTCACCGACGACGAGGAGAAGCTGGCCGGCAGCGACTTCGGCCGGCTGTTCCTCGAACGGACCGCGGACGGCCCGGCCTTCCTCAACTGGGCGGTGCTCACCGACGACATCGAGTCCACCGCGCGCGAGGTGGAGCAGGTCACCGGGGCCGATCCGGACCTGTTCCGTGGCGAGTCGGTGCGCGCGGACGGCCAGCGCGTGCCGTGGGCGGAGGCCGCGTTCGAGCTGTCGTGGCGCAGCCGTGTGCTGCCGTTCTTCCTCAGCTACGGGAATGCCGCGGCGCGTGCGGCCCGGGTGGCGGGCGACCTCGAGGCCGCCGGGCACCGGGTGTGCCCCACCGCGTTGGAGCGCCTGGTGACGGGTCCTGCCGAGGAGCAGGACTGGGTGGGACGGTGGCCCGGACTCGGAGGACTCGCGGTCACCGTCGACCGTACGGCGGGTCCGCGGATCGCCGCGGTGCACATCGGCACCGCCGAGGGCGAGACCGTGGTGCGGCTGCCGTGACCCGCGAACGACCGGCCCGTCGGCGGGTGGAGTGCTCCCCGCCGACGGGCGGCACAGCCCTGGCCTGTCATGGCCGAGACGTCCCCGGGTGGCTCCGGCGACGGAAGACCTCCGGCCCCGGGGACGTCCGGCAGCAGGAGCCTTCGGCACCGCTCCTGCGCCGACGCCTCGGGCGTGCTTCAGAGGCGGCGTCCTCCGCCCGCGTCCAGGCGCTCCCGGTGCCGCGCCAGCAGCCTCTCCCGGGTCTCGTCGTCCTGCGCGGCCTGTGCCGCGGTCCAGGCGAGCCCGATGGCACCCTGCACCAGGGCCCGGTCCGCGCCCGGCGCCACGCAGGCGGCGGCGAACTCGGGCTGGTGGTTGACCGCGTCCCCGCTGTCGATGCCGATGCTCGGGTGCAGGCTGGGCAGCGCGCGGCTCACGTTGCCCATGTCGGTACTTCCCGTGGGCATGTCGCGCTCCTCCTCCCGGGACACGAGGGGACGGCCCAGTTCGCGTGCCGCCGCCCGGTACGCCTCCGACAGGAACGGGTCGTGCACCAGCTCGGCGTACGGCGGGGTGGACACGATCTCGTGCGTGCAGCCCGTGGCGACGGCGCCGGCCTCGAAGCAGGCCCGGATGCGGGTTTCGAGGCGCCGCAGGGATTCCATGTCGGCGGCGCGCAGGTTGTAGAGGGCGCTGGTGCGGGCGGGCACCACATTCGGCGCCTCGCCACCGCGGGTGACGATGCCGTGCACCTGCTGCCGCGGCTCGAAGTGCTGGCGTCCCACACCGACGGCGACTTCGGCGACGGTCAGCGCATCGGCGGCGTTGACGCCCAGATGCGGGGCGAGCGCGGAGTGCGACTCCCTGCCGGTGTACCGGACTTCGAGCTCCACCAGTGCGAGCGGACTGGGCGCGCAGTTGTCCTCGGGGGCCGGATGGACCAGCATCGCCATCGACACCTCGTCGAAGACCCCGGCCTCCAGCAGGGTTATCTTTCCGCCGCCCTCCTCCTCGGCCGGGGTGCCGATCACGACAACCGTGATGCCGAGCTCCTCGGCGACGTCGCGCAGAGCCAGCGCCGCGCCCGCGGAGGAAGCGGCGATGATGTTGTGTCCGCAGGCGTGGCCGAGCCCCGGCAGGGCGTCGTACTCCGCGCACAGTCCGACCGTCAGCGGACCGTCTCCGAAACGTGCGGTGAACGCGGTCTCCAGGCCTCCGGCGCCCGGCTCGACCTCGAATCCCTCGGCCCGCAGCAGATCGCTCACCTTGGCTGCGCTGCGGTGTTCCTGAAATGCCGTCTCAGGCTCGGCGTGAATACTTCTGGACAGGGCGAGCAGTTTTTCCTCGGCACGGTCCACGGCATCGCCGCAGCGACGCATTGTCCGGGGCGAGATCCTCATCTGCATCATTTCCTCCGGAATACCGGGAACGGGCTCGTCGGCGTTTGCGCGAGTCCTCTATTTCCTACCGGAGCCGGAGTCGAAAAGCGAGACCAGTCAGGAGATTTGACATGACGTCACTGACCTGGAACGTGCGCGCGGGAAACGGGGAACTCTCGGTCGAGACAATGCCTTGGTCTCTGTTGCGCGCGACCGGTTTCTCCACCCGGCTCCTGGACGGACTCGCATCGGTGGAGCTGCTCGACACGGCCGGCGAGCTACTGGCCGCGGAGAACACCGTGGCGGCGCAGCGTGCGCATTTCCTCGAAGCGTGCTGGCCCGCACTGCGCGAGGCCGTACGTGAGGTCGAGCCGCGCCAGCGTTCGCTGCGGGCCCTGCAGGCCTGCCGACGGCTGGTCGAGGAGGGCGCGCCGCTGGACGAGCGGTGCACGGACGTCCTCACGGCAACCGGCCTGCCGGACTGGGCAGCCCGGTGGAACGCACTGGTCGCGGCTCGCGACGAGCAAGTGGCCGCCGCCCGCGCCGGGTTCGAGACGGCCGTGCACCGGGCCCGTCTGCGCACGGCGGAGACGGCCGGCCTGGACGCGTTCCGGCACGCCGTGTTCGTGTCGAACCCGGCGTTCTTCCG
This sequence comes from Streptomyces sp. NPDC054841, assembly GCF_053611045.1. NCBI lineage: Bacteria > Bacillati > Actinomycetota > Actinomycetes > Kitasatosporales > Streptomycetaceae > Streptomyces > Streptomyces sp. NPDC054841. Next base: position 23,566 of record NZ_JBSGZO010000075.1, read on the forward strand.
TGCCGCTCTGGAGAGCCCTCCGCTGGCCCACCCGGGCTGGGCGGAAGCCGAGGCGGGGACCGAAGCGGGGGCGGGCCTGCCCCGCGGTCTGCGTCGGCGGGTCGACACCCTGCACCGCTATCTGCGCCGGTTCGCCACCAAGTGCGAGACCGTCTCCTTCTTCGGCCCGGTGCTGTTCAACCGGTTGCGGCCGGAGCAGGAGCAGGCCGTGCTGGTCGGCTCGCCCGGCCCGGAGAAGGTCGTCGTGGAGGCGAGCGCCTGGCTCGTGGAGCAGCTGCGGGAGCAGGCCGGCCGGGACGTGCCGCTGCCCCTGCAGCACGCGTGGCCCAGTCCGCTGTTCCGGCAGCCGGAGTCGGACCAGGTCCTGGAACGGGCCGTCGACGGCCGCCGGTTCAAGGTCGCGGCTCCCGCGCTCGCCCTGTGGCGTGCGGCGGCGGCCGGGCCCGGGGACCGCCTGGACGCGCTGCTGGCCGCGGCCGGTGCCGCCGAGCAGTCCGACGCGTACGCCGCGCAGCTGGTGAAGGCGCTGGGGCCGGCCCTCATCGTCTCGCCCTGGCGCCTGCCGTCGACCGAACTGCACGCGCTGACCCGGCTCGCGGCCGAACACCCCACGGCCACGGTCGTCGAACTCGCCGAGGCCCGCGACAAGTACGCGGAGGCGGGGTGGCCGCAGCGCGCCGGTCACCTCGCCGAGGCCCAGACGGCCAGTGAACGGGCCGGCGGGGAGGTGTCGCGCAGCAGCGGTCAGCACTACGCCGACCGCGAGCTGTTCCATGAGGACCGTTCGAGCCCGCTCAGTGAGCGGGTCAGCTTCGGGGCACCGGTCGTCGACCGGTTCCGGCAGGTCACGGAGGCCGCCTTCCCGCTCGCCTTCCTCGCCGCCCTGCTGGCGCGGGAGGACGCCCGGGACGCCCTGCGTGACGTGCTCCGGGGCGACCCGGCCTCGCTGGCGGCGCTGGCGACCCGCGAAGTGCCCGCACGCACCCATCGGCGCGACCGGCTGGACGCCGTACTC
>NZ_JBSGZO010000075.1:24590-25892 GCF_053611045.1 Streptomyces sp. NPDC054841
AAACTCCTCAAGAACTTCGCGGACGCCGTAGATTATTAGTAAGCAGAACGCGGCCGTCCACGAGCCGTCCGGCTGAGCGGCCGCCGACTGGAGGAGGCGCTGGCGCCGTTGTGGGACACCGTCTCCTACGGTCCGCAGGACGCCTGTCTGCCCAGCCCGGACCTGATGGCCGCGGGCCCCGACCCGGCCACCGCCACCTGGGTGCTGTCGGAGATGCACGACGACTGCAGCTCGGTCTTCGGCGGTCTGGAGCGGCCGCTGCACAGCGATCCGGACGGGCTGTGGGCGGAGTTCACCGAGCGGGTGACCCGGATCGTCCCGCCCGGGACGGCCGCGACGATCGTCTCGCGCCGCCGCAGCGCCCATGTGACTCCCGAACTTCCGGGCGTCGCGATCGAGCTGAGCGGACTGTCGGGCAAGGACCGTACCGAGGTGGTGCCCATCGCGGAGGCCGTCGTACCGCCTTCGGGAGACTCGGTGCTGGTCGGCGGGCAGCGGCGGCTGCTGTACCCGGGAGACCTGTCGTCCACCCTGCACCGGGCGGTGTCCCGGCCGGCGCTCGTGCCGGTTCCGGTCGACCTCGGCCCGTACACCCCCAGGATCGTGGTGGAGGATGTCGTGCTGCAGCGGGCCCGCTGGCGACTGCGCATTCCGCAAAGAGCCGGCGACGCCTACGGGCAATGGCTGGCCCTGCAGCGGCTGCGCGCCACGCATGACCTTCCGCGCTACGTCTATGTCAAACACCCGGCCGAACCCAAGCCGCTCTACGTCGATTTCGCCGATCCGTTGTCGGTGCTCGACATCGCCCGTCTTCCCGAGGACGAGGTCATCGTGTCCGAAATGCTGCCCGCGCCGGACGAATTGTGGTGGCGGGTGGACGGTCAACCGCACTGTGCCGAATTCCGCGTCGGCTGCCTTGTGCGGCCGTCGTCGGAGAATTCCGTCGGTCAAGTCCCGTAAATCAAGGAGAAAGCGCTCATGAACGAGGACATCCGCATCACCGCCCTGGTACGGGACGCCTACGACAAGTCGGCCGAGCAGTACGAGTCGGCGGGCCAGATGATTTTCCACCCGCTCGGCAAGATGGTGGCCGATGCGCTGGACCTGAAGCCGGGCGAGCGCGTGCTCGACATCGGCTGCGGGCGCGGCGCCTGCCTGTTCCCCATCGCCCATCAGGTCGGTCCGGAGGGTTTCGTCCTCGGTATCGACCAGGCGCAGGGCATGGTCGACGCGTGCGCCGCCGACGTCCAGGAGCGCGGCGTGGCGGGCTGGGCACGTACCGAGCTGGGCAACGCCCAGGAC
>NZ_JBSGZO010000076.1:0-25481 GCF_053611045.1 Streptomyces sp. NPDC054841
CCGCCCGCCACTGCGGCGGCCGCGCCCGGCGGATGGCCGGCGTGCCGCTGGGCGGTTGCCTGTTCCGTCCCGGCGAGGCCGCCCGGTTCGGCGCCGAGCAGCCCCTGCGGCAGTACGAGTACGGCCTGGACGCCTCCGTAGATGTTGGACTGGAGGCGGACCGCGATGCCGTGCCTGCGGGCGAGGGCGGAGACCACGAAGAGTCCGATGCGGCCGTCCTGCAGCAGATGCGCCACATTGACCTGGTCGGGGTCGGCGAGCAGGGCGTTCATCTTGTTCTGTTCGGTGACGGGCATGCCCAGGCCCCGGTCCTCGACCTCCACGGCAAGGCCCGCCGTGACGTGCTGGGCGCGCAGCAGGACCGTCGTGTGAGGTGCGGAGAACAGGGTGGCGTTCTCCACCAGTTCGGCGAGGAGGTGGATGACGTCCGCGACGGCGTGCCCGCGCAGGGTGCCGTCGATGGGCGGCACCAGTTTGACCCGGGGGTACTGCTCCACCTCGGCGATCGAAGAGCGCAGGACCTCGGTCAGGGTGACCGGGTTGGACCACTGCCGCCGGGAGATGGCGCCGCCGAGGACCGCCAGGTTCTCGGCGTGCCTGCGGATGCGGGTGGCGAGGTGGTCGACGTGGAAGAGCCCCTTGAGCAGCTCGGGGTCCTCGACCTCGTTCTCCAGCTCGTCGAGGAGCTGGATCTCGCGGTGTACGAGGGACTGCAGCCGACGGGCCAGATTGACGAAGACTTCGACTTTCTGTTCGTTACCGACGCTGCTGGAGAACCGGGAGGCCTGCACCACAGCGGCCACGGCGGCGTCGTAGGACCGCCCCAGCTCCTGGGCGAGCAGATCGAACTCGTCCCCGCCGGAGACGGCGACCGGCAGATTGTCGCGGGCCGGCGGACGTTCTCCGCGCCGCAGCCCGTCGACGACGGCACGCAGCTCCGCCTGGCCGCGCGCGCTGGAGCGGCGCAGGCTGTGGCAGCGGTCGAGGACGGATCTGGCGGTGCGATCGGCGCCCAGTGCTGCCGCCATCACGGCGACGGCGGCGAGGGCGGCGGAGCCGGCGAGCGCGACCCACAGGGCGGCCGACGGCCGCACGGAGGCGGAGCGGATCGTGAAGAGCACCGCTGCGGCGCCGCTGAGTGACACGACAACGGCGGGCAGCACGGCGGTGCGCAGCAGTTGGGGGCGGATACGGGCTTCGGAAGTTGGCGGCGTGGACTGCGGCCGGCCCGCGGTGGAGAGGGAGCGGGCGCCTGACCGGCCGTGCCGCCCGCCCTCGCGGCGGTCCGGCCGCGCGGCGGGTGCGCGAAGTTGAGACATCAGCGTCCTTGGTACGTGGCCCAGGATTTGGTGTACCGATCGGTGTGCAGCGGCGCAACGGCTTGATGAGCCCACCGTTGATCACTGACCACACACGGTAGTCGTCAACCGTTCATGTCCGGTGGGCAGTTGACAAACTTGCCCATGGAGCGTCCCGCTCTGGTATGAGGCCTCGCACGACAGGCCGAAATTGCTGCCTTGACGTGCGGGGGAAGTGCCCGGGTACGTCACGATCCCTGCTTGAGCGAGCGCGCGCGGGATCGCCGGACGCACGATCGCGGTCGTCCGGGAGCTCATGGACCTGCTGTCGGCACCATTCGGCGGGCCGGACGGGCCGCCGTCCTGGAGCGGGCCCGGGCCACCACGGGCACGATGCTCCAGCAGAGCGTCGCGGCTGACCGCGCTCCTGGCCTGGGCGTACACGGAGCTGGACACCGCGCAGGCCACGCGGCTGCGCCGGCTCCCCGCGCCCGGCGCTACGCGGTCGGCGCAGCCTCCGGGGTGCCGGTGTCCGCGGCCGGGGCGTCCGCGGCACCGGTTGCCGCCGGGGCCACAAGCCCTTCGGCGGCGGCAGCGGGCACCGCAGTCCCTGCGACGGGCGCATGGGCGACAGCCCGCCACCACGGGGCGGCCGGGATCAGCTCGGCCGTGGGCTCGAAGGGTTCTCCGGGGCGCGGCAGCGCGATCCGCTGGCCTGCCTCGGCCGCCGCGGTGATCGTCCCCTCCCCCGGCTCCTCCCAGGGATGGATGGCCAGGTTGAACGTGGCCCAGTGGATCGGCAGCATCACTCCGGACGGCCGGCCGCCCTGGAGATCCAGGTGCGCGTTCATACCCTCGGCCGGGGTCATGTGGATGTCCGGCCAGTACTCGCTGTAGGCGCCGATCTGGATCATGGTTGCGTCGAACGGGCCGTGCTCGGCGCCGATCTCCTTGAAGCCGGGGAAGTAACCGGTGTCCCCGCTGTGGTAGACCCGGTGGCCCGAGGATCCTTCGACGACCCAGGACGCCCAGAGCGTGTGCTGCTGATTGCGCAGGCCCCGGCCGCAGAAGTGCCGGGCCGGAGTGGCGGTCAGCCGCAGCCCGCCCAGCTCCGTCGACTCGTTCCAGTCCAGCTCGCGCAGGCGTCCTTCGGAAACGCCCCAGCGCTCCAGATGGGCACCGACGCCGAGCGGCACCACGAAGACGGTGTCCGTGGCGGCCAGCTCGCGGATCGTGGGCAGATCGAGGTGGTCGTAGTGGTCGTGGGAGATCACCACGACATCGACCGGGCCGAGCGACGCGAGCGGCAGCGGCACCGGGTGCAGCCGCTTGGGCCCGACGAAGGCGAAGGGGGAGCATCGTTGCCCCCAGACCGGATCGAACAGCACCCGCCGGCCGTCGATCTCGGCGAGAACGCTGGAATGTCCCATCCAGGTGAGACGCAGCCCCGAGGCGGGGGGCTTGGCGAGGTCGCTGAGCGTGGTGGTGTGGAGGGGTACGGGGGCGGCGGGGGCGCGGCGCCTGCGCGCTTCCTTCTGGAAGTAGATCTTCGCGAATTCGAGGGTGGACCCCGATGGCCTGGTCCTGGCCCCGAGCGGGTTCTGGAACACCCCGTCGGCGAAGTTCGGCGAGCGGCGGATCCGCTCCATCCGCTCCCCTGCGGGATCGGCCCCGAAGGCGGCGGGTCGCAGCGATCGCAGCCTGGAGCGCAGCGGATGCGGGGAAGCAGCGCCGGTCACGGCACCTCCTGTGAACTTCGGGTCGTTCCATTATGGGCAAGGCATCGGAGCGTGAGGGCGCGTGACCCCACGGCATCCGCAACGCACGGAGCGGGAGAAAAATGCCGGGGGTGGCCGGCCGATTCCGGGAAGCACCCGAGACCGTCCGGGAGGATCCGGGAGGATCCGGGGAAACCGTCCAGGAGATCCGGGAAAACACCCGAAAAGTCCGGGAGAACGCCCGGGAGATGTCACATCCGGCAGCTGCCGTCCGTCGTACGCGTGCAAGACCGCAACGACCCGACGACAGAGGAGCCCGTCATGGCCCGTATCTCCCTCACCCCGCCCCGCACGCTCTTCTACCGCGCCACGGAGTGGTACTCGAAGCGGACGTACGGAAAGGTCCTGGATCCGGCGAAGGCGCTGGGCCACAACCCGAAGGTGCTGCGCGCCGACCTCCGCTTCGAGTTGGCCGTCGGAAGGTGGAACCAGCTGGACGCCGGCCTCAAGGCGCTGGCCGTGATGGCGTCGGCCGCCTCGATCGGCTGCAGCTGGTGCATGGACTTCGGCCACTGGGAGAACCAGCAGCGTGGCATGGACGTACGCAAGCTGCGCGACGTGCCGGCGTGGCGCGACAGCGACGCCTACACCCCGCTGGAGCGCGACGTGATGGAGTACGCGGAGGCGATGACCGCGAACCCGCCGGTGGTCACGGACGAGCTGGCCGAGCGCCTGGTCACGGCACTCGGCGAGGCGGCGTACGTCGAGCTGACCGCGATGGTGGCGGTTGAGAACCTGCGCTCGCGGATGAACGCCGCGCTCGGCCTCACCAGCCAGGGCTTCAAGGACCACTGCGAGCTGCCCGAGCGGGACGCAGTCGGCCGGGCGGACCGGTCCGCCTCCCGCTGAATCACGGTTGCAGTCCCCTCCTGAGCACCTGGTGGGTCCGTGGCTGCCCCGTCGCGGGTTGAGCGCCGGCGCCCTTCCCCGGGCACTTGTGCTCTTCCGCGGGACCTGTGCTCTTCCGCGGGCGTCGGCGTTGACACAGCGTGACCGCCTCCAGATACTGACCTACTGTTCAGTTCGTCGCCATGTCTGGAGGCGACGCGATCGGCGAGCGCACCGCCAGCACCGAGGAGTCCCCACGATGCCCCACCCCGGCCCCCTGATCTCGCTGACCTGGACGGACCATGTCACCGGCCGACAGGGCCATCTCGTCGTCGACCGCCTCGTGCGCGGGGTGTCCAGCGGGGGGCTGCGGATGCGGGAGGGCTGCACGCTCGACGAGGTGGCCGGGCTGGCGCGGGGCATGACCATGAAGGAGGCGCTGCACTACCGCGCCGACGATCCGACGGTCCGCTACGTTCCGCTCGGCGGGGCCAAGGGCGGCATCGACTGCGATCCGCGGGACCCGGAGGCGTACGGCATCCTCGTCCGCTATCTGCGGGCGATGCGCCCGTACGTCGAGAACGTCTGGACCACCGGCGAGGACCTCGGCCTCACCCAGGACCTCGTCGACAAGGCGGTCGCGGAGGCCGGGCTCGTCTCGTCCGTACAGGCCGTGTATCCGCTGCTCGACGACGAGGCGGCGGCGCGGCAGCGGCTGGCCGACGCGTTCGCCGTCGAGGTCGACGGTATCGGCCTCGACGAACTGGTCGGCGGCTGCGGGGTCGCCGAGTCGGTGCTCGCGGCGCTCGACCGCGCGGGCGTCGGCCACGCGGGGACCCGGGTCTCCGTACAGGGCCTTGGCACCATGGGCGGAGCGACAGCGCGCTTCCTGTCCCGGGCGGGGCTGAGGATCGTCGCCGTGGCCGACGTCAAGGGGACGATCGCCAATCCGGACGGCCTGGACGTGGAGACCCTGCTCGCCGCACGCGACGCGTACGGGACCGTGGACCGCGCGGCGCTGCGCCCGGGCGACACCGAGCTGTCCGGCGACGCGTGGCTGTCCGCCGACGCGGAGGTGCTGGTTCCCGCAGCCGTCTCGTACGCCGTCGACTCCTCCAACCAAGCGCTGGTCAGGGCGCGCTGGATCGTCGAGGCCGCCAACATGCCGGTCCTGCCGGAGGCCGAGGAGCTGCTCGCCGGGCGCGGCGTCACCGTACTGCCGGACGTCGTCGTGAACTCCGGCACGAACGCCTGGTGGTGGTGGACCCTCTTCGGCGACATCGGCGCGGATGCGGACGAGGCGTTCGCGTACACCCGCCGCTCGATGCGTGACCTGGTCGGCCAGATGCTCGCGCGGGCCGAGGCGGACGGTACGACGCCGCGCGCCGCCGCGCACGCGATCGTGGCGGACCGGCTGCCGGTGATCGCTGAGCGTTTCGGCTGGTACAGCTGAGCGGTGCGGTGCAGTGCGGTGCAGGCACGGCGGACACCGGTGCGGCCGGCATCCGCGACAGGCCCGCGCCCGCGAGGGGCCGGAGGCTCTGTGTCATCCGGTCGCGGCTGCGTCGTCGTGCCGTCCGGGAGTCCGGAGCCGACCGGGGTTGAGGCCGTCCGTCCGCAGACCGGAGCCGACGGACGTCCGTCCGCGAGGCCGAACCGGCGGACATCCGTCCTTCGTCCACCCGGGTGGTGCGATCGTCTGCGTCGCCCCGGGAGTGCTTCGATGTGACCATCGTCAGGCATCGTTGCCCGCCCGGAGCCCGACGATGCCTTCGGCGCGACGATGCCCCGAGCCCGACGATGCCGGTCGCAGGGAGGCCCGATGGGGACGCAGGACATGTCGGTGTGGCGGGTGCGCGGCGAGCCGCTGGTCGCCGGTTCCGGTAGCGGGCCCCTGTACGGCCTGCGGCTTGCGGTGAAGGACGTGCACGCCGTCGCGGGGCACCGGACAGGCGCCGGAAATCCGGCCTGGCTGGCCGAGGCGGAACCGCAGCCCGCACACTCCTGGGCCGTGAGCGCGCTGCTGGCAGCGGGAGCCGACGTGGCCGGGATCGCGCAGACCGACGAGTTCGCCTACAGCCTCAACGGTACGAACGCGCACTACGGCACTCCGCCCAACCCGGCGGCGCCCGGCCGTGTCCCGGGCGGCTCCTCCAACGGCCCGGCCGCCGCGGTCGCGCTCGGTGAGGCCGACGCCGGCCTCGGAAGCGACACCGCGGGCTCCATCCGGGTCCCCTCCTCGTACTGCGGCCTGCACGGCTTTCGGCCCACCCACGGCGCCGTCCCCGTCACCGGGATGCTGCCGCTGGCGCCCTCGTTCGACACCGTCGCCTGGCTCGCCCGGGACGCGGCGACGCTGGCACGGCTGGGCGAGGTACTCCTTCCCTCCGCTGGGGGCGGCGGAGCCCGACGCCCGTTCCGTACGGCCCTGGTGGCCATGGATCTCGTCGCGCTCGCCGACATGGAGGTGCGGGATGTCTTCGGGCGGGTGGCGGCGGAGGTCGCCGAACGGGCCGCCCTGCGGATCGAGGAGGTGCCGTCGATGGGAGGCGATCCGGTGGCCAGGGCCGCGGCCTTCGCCACCGCCCAGGCCGCGGAGGTGTGGGAGTGCGACGGCGCATGGGTGAGCGCCCACCCGGGCGCTCTCGGGCCGGGGTTGGAGGCGCGCTTCTCCCGTGCGTCCGCAGTCACGGCGGAGAGCCGGGCCGCCGCCGAACTCGTGGTCCACCGGTCCGGCCGCGCGCTGCGAGCGGCCCTCCCCGAGGACACCGTGCTGCTCCTGCCCGCCACCGGCGGGCCGGCACCGCGGATCGACGAATCCCCGGAACGGAAGACCGCCACCCGGGATGCCACCTTCCGCCTCACCTGTCTCGCCAGCACCGCCGGCCTTCCCTGCCTGGTGCTGCCCAGGATGTCGGTGAACGGACTCCCCGTCGGCTTCGCGGTGGTCGCGGGGCACAGTACCGACCGGCAACTCCTCGAACTGGCGCTGGAGCTGGGGCAGTAGCCGGGGCAGAGGCAGGGGCAGGAGCCGGACAGGCCCTGGGCCAGGACGGACAGGCTCGGGCAAGATCCTGTACGCGGCCCCTCGCGACGTGGCCGTGTGTAGGGTGACCGCGTGGCGAGAGTCCGGTTGAGTGTGGCGGAGCGGCAGGAGGAACTGCTGCGGGCTGCCGTCGAGCAGATCCAGGCCCGGGGCGTGGCCTCGTTGCGGATCGCCGATGTCGCCTCGGCCCTCGGGGTGAGCAACGCCCTGGTGCTGTACCACTTCTCGACCAAGGAGAAGCTCGTCGCGGCCGCTTTCAGCTACGCCGCCGAGGGCGATCTCGCGCATCTGCGCAAGCTCCTGGGGCGGCGGACGACCGCCGTGCGACGGCTGCGGACCGCGGTCCGCTGGTACGCACCGACGGGACAGGCCAAAGGGTGGCGGCTGTGGATCGAGGGCTGGGCGGCTGCCCTGCGCGAACCCGCTCTGCGCGAGGTGGCCCGCGATCTTGACCAGCAGTGGAAGGCGGAGCTGACCGCGGTCATCGCGGAGGGTACGGCGGCGGGCGAGTTCCACTGTGAGGACCCCGCGTCCTCGGCCTGGCGGCTGACGGCTCTACTGGACGGGCTGGCCGTGCAGATGACGTCGTACGGGGGATCCCTCAGCCGTGCCGCCATGCTGGAGTGGACGGACGAGGCGCTCGCCCGTGAACTGGGGCTCGACCGCGGGGCGCTGACACGGCAGAGTGCGTAGCGCACCGAAGGCGCATGGGAGGGGAAGCGGTGTCGGCGCAACGGACGGATCAGCCGGACCAGGACACACGCGATACCGAGAACGGACAGAACGCACGGGACGAACCGTTCCCACAGAACGCGCAGGACGAACGGTTCCCACAGGACGCGCAGGACGAACCGTTCGCTCAGGACGCTCAGGACCTGCGGGACGCACTGGACGTGCTGGTCGTCGGCGGAAGCGGGGTCGACACGGTGGTCCGCGTCGGCTCGCTCCCCGTCCCCCTCGCCGACTCGGTCGGAGTCCCCCCGATCGTGGAGTCGGCAGGCCACACCGGCGGCAATGTGGCCCTCGGCTGCCGGGCCCTCGGACTCGGTGTCACGTTCCTGGACTTCATAGGTGACGACCGGCCGGGCCGGCAGGTCCGTGAGCGGCTCGCCGAGGGCGGCGTCGACTTCGAGCACCTGATCTCCCCTTCCGGTACGCGGCGCGCGGTGAACCTCGTCGACCCGACCGGCCGCAGAATGTCCTTCTACGACGCCCGCGACCTTGCCGATCTGCGGATGCCGCGCGACTTCTACCTGCCCCATCTGCGGCGGGCCCGGCACGTCCATCTGTCGATCATGAATTTCGCCCGGTTTCTCTACGACGACATCGCCGAGCTCGGCGTGCCCGTCTCGACCGACCTCCACGACTGGGACGGAGTGGAGGACCACCACAGGGAGTTCGCCCTGCGTTCGGACGTGGTCTTCCTCAGCGCGGCGGGTGCCGGTGAGCGGATCGCGTCGGTGATGCGGGAGATCCTGCGGGAGGGGCAGGCGGAGGCGGTCATCGCGACGGCCGGGGCGGGCGGCTCGTATCTGATGACCCGCGACGGCGGACGCACGCCCCGTCCGGTTCCAGCGACGGTGCCGCCCACGCCGGTGGTGGACTCCAACGGCGCGGGGGACGCGTACGTCTGCGGCTTCCTCCACGGGCGGCTGGCCGGCCGTGACATCGAGGACTGCGCCCGGCTGGGCGCGGTGGCGGGAGCATACGCCTGTACGGGCCAGGGCAGTTCGGCACTGATCGGTCCGGCGGACCTGGCGGCGGCTCAGGTCTGACGAAGCGGTTCGTACACCGATGCGTCGAGGCCGAAGGTCCAGGCGACGCCCTCCTTCGCGGTACGGGTGGTGGGCGGCACCCGCAGCCAGTACGTCTTGTGGGTACCGTCCGGCTCCGGCGTGGTCACCACGCAGGTCCTCACTGTGAGGTGAGGGTGAGGCGGCCGGTGGTCAGTATGGCGTGGTTGGCGAAGAGGTCGTGGAGGCGGAAGCTGCGGTTCAGGTCGGCGGACCACTGGGCGTCTCGCAGATCCTGGTAAGCGGGGGCTTTGACCATGCGGGCGCGGGTGGCCTGGGTGAGGATCCATCGGGCCTGCTGCTGGCTGGTGGGCGGGTTGGCGTACATGCTCTGCGCCAGACGCCAGAGGTGGTCGCCCGTGGCGGTGTCCGGGTCGGTGACGGCGACGACGGTGATGTCACCGAGGCCGCGGCGATCGCTGGAGCGGGTGGTGTACGCGACGGTGAGGCCCTCCAGGGGGAAGAGGGTCACGCGGGTGCGGTCGGTGATCGGTGAATACTGGGAGGGCACCGGGGGATTCCGTTCGGGTGTCGAGCCGGCGGGCCGCCCGAAGTGCGACGACCCGCCGGGTTGGATCTGTCAGCAGCAGGGGCCGTCACCGCAGCACGTCGGCTCGTTGCAGTCCGCGTGCGCGCCCCACAGGCCGTCGTCGATCGCGTAGCCGGCCGCGCGGAGCCTGCCGACGACGTCGACCATGGTCGCCCGGTCCCGGTAGCGGGAGTTGGGTGCGTGGTGGATGTAGCGGCCGTATCGTTCCTGGCACCAGGCGGTGTATTCGGGGCTGTGCAGCATGAAGGTGTGCCATGCCGGGTCGACCTGTTTCGACGGGGACAGGCCCTCTCCGGTGCGGCCCATCAGATCGAGGAACGCCAGGCCCTGATCCATCACGCGTTCGGCGACGCAGCGTTCCAGGCCGTACTCGTCGGAGCAGAAGTCGGTGAGGCGGTTGAACAGTTCAGGTTCGACGAGTGTGCGCCCGGGAACCAGTTCCGTTGCGACAGCGTCATGCGACCCTCCTGTAGGTGTGTGCTCGGCGCGGGGCCCTCCCTCACGCCGTTGTGCACGTGCCGGGCCTTGGGGCCCTCCTTCGCCTCAACCGACGTCCGGCCAGGAGCTCGGACGAGGCGGACCCGCGGGGGGGGGGGGGGGGCGCCGCGCGGGACGGGGGCACGGCCCCGGCCAGGGGGCGCGGCTTCGGGCAGGGGGCGCGGCTTCGGGCAGGGGGCGCGGCCCCGTCACCAATCGCGCGCGCTGCGGCCGCGCTTCGTCTCCGAGCGCTGCTTCTTCTCGCGCAGGCGGCGCTCGTTGATGCCGCGCGGGATCTTCGTCGGGCGCCGCGGACGCGGCGGCGGGGCCGTGGCCTCCGCGAGGAGCGCGGCGAGCCTGACCGCCGCCGCCTCACGGTTGCGCCACTGGGAGCGGTGCTCCGACGCCCGTACGGTGATCACTCCACCGCTCAGCCGGGACGCCAGCCGCTCCAGCGCACGCTGTTTCCACACCTCGGGCAGCGCCCGCGTCGACGCGACGTCGAAGCGGAGCTCCACCTGCGAGTCGCTCGTGTTGACATGCTGGCCGCCGGGTCCCGACGACCGCGAGAAACGCCACATGAGCTCGGCCTCCGGGAGGGAGACGGAGCCGCGGATGCGATAGGGCCCGGACATGTGTCCCATGGTCGCGTCCATGAGCGACCCGCGTCACCTTCTTTTCAGCAGGGAATCTGTTCTTTCCACCAGGGAACCTGGCGGTCCTCCGCCCGCGTTATGGAGGGTGACGGTAGCTTCGGGGCACGGCACGGCACAGCACGACGCAGCACAACGCAGCACGACACAGCACGACCCACGAAGCCCGACCGCACTGCACTCGACCAGGAAAGGGACCTCCCCATGGCTGTAAGCCTGTCCAAGGGCGGCAACGTCTCGCTCACCAAGGAGGCACCGGGCCTGACCGCCGTCACGGTGGGCCTCGGCTGGGACGTCCGTACGACCACCGGCACCGACTTCGACCTCGACGCCTCCGCGATCGCGGTCAACCCGGGCGGAAAGGTCTTCTCCGACGGCCACTTCGTCTTCTTCAACAACAAGTCGACGCCGGACCAGACCATCGTCCACACGGGTGACAACCGCACGGGCGAGGGCGGCGGCGACGACGAGCAGATCAACGTCAACCTGGCGGGTCTGCCTGCCGACATCGACAAGATCGTCTTCCCGGTCTCCATCTACGACGCCGAGAACCGCAGCCAGAACTTCGGCCAGGTGCGCAACGCGTACATCCGCATCGTCAACCAGGCCGGCGGCTCCGAGATCGCCCGCTACGACCTGAGCGAGGACGCCGCCACCGAGACCGCCATGGTCTTCGGCGAGCTGTACCGCAACGGCGCGGAGTGGAAGTTCCGCGCGGTCGGCCAGGGTTACGCCTCGGGCCTGGTCGGCATCGCCCAGGACTTCGGTGTGAACGTCTGACGCGGGTCCCCGCACGTCCGAAGGCCTCGGCCGCCGTCCCGGCCGGGGCCTTCGGCATGCCCCGGGCGCGCTCGCGTACGTCCTGGCGGGCCCTCGGCATCCGTGCGTACGCCATCCGTGCGTACGCCATTCGTGCGTACGCGCCGTCGGCCCGCGCGGCATGATCGAGACGTGATCCTCGAACCGCTGGCGCCGAAGGAGGCGGGCGCCCTGCCCGGGCCCCTGCTCACCGAACTCACCGCGCTCTACGCCTCGAACCGCGCCTTCCAGCAGCTCAGCGGGGACTTCCCGGACCCGGACGACATCCGGCCCGAACAGGTCGCCGCCGCGCTCGCCGACGAGTTGGCGCACCCCGCGGCACAGGCGCTGCTCGCCCGCTCGGAAGGGCGGCTGGTCGGCGTCGCGGTGACGCTGGCTCACCATCCCGACCCGGCCGACCCCGATCCGTGGATCGGCCTGCTGATGGTGGACGCCCGCCGGCACCGCGCCGGGTACGGACGGGAGCTGGCCGGTCTGGTCGAGGACCGGTTCCGGGCGGCCGGGCGGGAGGCGGTGCGGCTCGCCGTACTGGAGAACAACCCGAAGGCGCTCGCCTTCTGGACGGCGCTCGGATACGAGGAGATCGCCCGCCGCGCGGACGCCCAGGCCGGACGTCCCTGCATCGTGATGCGCAAACCGCTCCATGGCCCCGGCCGCTCCGGTCCCACCGGCCGCCAGGGCCACTAGGGCACCAGGGCCACTGGGCCGCCAGGGCCGCCAGGGCCGTCAGGGCTTCTCGGGCCTGTCCACGCCGTACAGCCAGACGTCCCACAGGTCGGTGAGGTCCTCGCCGGACTCCTCCTCCACGTAGGCGATGAAGTCGTCGGTGGAGACGTTGCCGTGACGGTGGGTCTGGGCCCAGCCCTTGAGGATGGCGAAGAAGGCGTCGTCACCGACGGCCTGGCGGATCTTGTGGAGAACCATCGGGCCACGGCCGTAGACGGGATCGCCCGAGATGTCGGCCGCGGTCGGCGGTTCCGCGGGCGGGAAGGCCCAGTTGCTGTCCACTGCGAAGGCCTGCTCGAAGCGCTTCTGGGCGGGGATGCCGTTGAAGTCCTCGTCGTACAGCCACTCCGCATACATCGCGAAGCTCTCGTTGAGCCACATGTCCTGCCAGGTCTTCGGCGAGACGGAGTTGCCGTACCACTGGTGGGCGAGCTCGTGGACGAGGAAGTTCATGTCGAACGTGCCGTCCGGGTACACGGGCCGGCTCTGCGTCTCCAGCGCATAGACACGTTTGGGGTTCTCGAAGACGTCCGTGTCGACGATCGCGCCGGTGGACGAGAACGGGTACGGGCCGAAGTTCTCCTGCTCCCAGGCCAGCACTTCGGGGATGCGGGCCAGCAGGGCTGCGCTCTGGGCGGTGACGGTCTTGTCCACGGCCGTGTACACGGGCACGCCCTGCGCGGGGTGGGAGATCTTGAAGTCGTACGCGCCGATGCCGACGGTCGCGAGATAGCTGGCCATCGGCTCGCCGGAGTGCCAGACGAAGGTGGTGCCGCTGCCGTCGACCGTGGGCCGCTGCTGCCTCAGCTCTCCGTTGGAGACGGCGGTCAGGGGCTTGGGAACGGTGACGGTGATGTCGTACGTCGCCTTGTCGCTGGGGTGGTGGTTGCCGGGGAACCACGCCATCGAGCCCGTCGGCTCACCGAGCGCGAGAGCGCCGTCCGTGGTCTTCAGCCAGCCCTCCTCGAAGCCCTCCGCGTCCTTTATGGTCTGCGGCGTGCCGGAGTAGCGGACGACGGTCCTGAAGGTGCTGCCCTTGCCGACGTCGTCGCGCGGCCGGATCGTCAGCTCGTTGCCGGCGCGGTTGACGGCGGCGGGGGCGCCGTCGACGGTCGCGCTGTCGATGGTCAGCCCGTGGAGATCCAGATTGAAGGCGCTGAGGTCCTGGGTGGCGCGCGCGGTTATGGCGGCGGTCCCGGTGAGGTTGTTCGCCTTCGGGGCGTAGTCGAGCGTGAGGGCGTAGTGCTGGACGTCGTAGCCGCCGTTGCCGAGCCTGGGGAAGTACGGGTCACGCAGACCGGCGGCTCCTGGGGCGCCGTCGACCCCGTTGCCGGCGTCGGCCGTGCAGGCCGAGCCGGCGAGGGTGATCAGGACGGCGACGGGCGCCAGGGCACGGAGGAGGGATCGCTGGTCCACGCCAATGATCCTATGCGCGGAATGTCCGCTTCCATCCGTGCCCTCTGTGATGTACCGCATGGCGCCCGGCGGCCGGCCGGACCGGACTACTTGGCGAGCGCGGACACCCCGGCCTGGGCGAACTTCTCGTCGAGGGCACCGCTCGGGGCGCCCGCGACACCGATGCCCGCGACCGGCGCACCGTTCACCTGCACCGGCGCACCGCCCCCGAGGAACAGCGTGCCGGGGATGTCCTTCAGGTTCGGGGCCTGCTCGAGCCGCTTGGCCAGCTCGGACGTGGGCGCGTTCCAGGAGACCGCGGTGAACGCCTTGCGCTGCGCGGACTCGTACGACTGCGGGCCGGCGCCGTCACCACGGAGGGTGACGATGGTGTTGCCGTTGCGGTCGACGACGGCGACCGTCACACGCTGGTTCTCGTCCTGCGCGGCCTCCAGCACGGCCTGCGCGGCCCTGGTCGCCGCCGCCACGGTCAGATGCGTGGTCTGCTGCAGGTCGCGGTTCGCGACGTCGGCCGTGACCGTGGCGGGTGCGGGGGCCGCCGGGGCGGAGGCGTTCGCGGAGACCGCTCCGAAGGTACCCGCGCCCAGCGCGGCGACGGCGGCACCACCGGTCAGTACACGGGCACGCAGCGACATCTTCTTCATGGGAGAACTCCTCGATAGGCGCCGGGATTCGGCGGTAACTCGCTCTGTCATGGATCCTCCGGCCGCGAGCGGCCCCGTACGGTCCACGGAGCGGATGCCTCCGGCGCGCATGATGGATGACGGGTGTGTCAGCCGATCGGCTGATGCGCCCGTGGCCCCGCCGGGTCACCATGGGGACATCTGTGCAGGTCAGCGAGGAGTGGTGGACGGTGGAGCGGCGGTACGAGCAGGACCCCGACGCCCGCGCCCCCGGCACCCGCGCCCCCGGCACCCGCGCCCCCGACGACCGCGACCCCGGCACCCGCGCCCGCGGCAGCCGTGCCCCCGACGACCGCGACCCCGGCACCCCCGCCCGCGGCAGCCGTGCCCCCGACGACCGCGATCCCGGCACCCGCGCCCGCGGCAGCCGCGACTCCAGCACCCGCGACCCCGACGCCCGCGACCCCGACGCCCGGTGGCTCGCCCGTGTCATGCACGCCGCGTTCTTCCTCCTCCTCGGCGCGTCGCTCGTGCGCTATCTGCTGCGGCACCCCTGGGAGGACCGCTCACCGTGGATCATCGGCCTGTCGGCCGCCCTCGCCGCCCTGTACGTACTCGGCCCGGTCCTCGGCTCCCGTGCCACACCCCGCCGACTGGCCTGGCTCGGCTCGGTCGTCGCCGTCTGGATGCTGCTCGTGGTCCTCGCACCCAGCTTCGCCTGGTGCGCGGTGCCGCTCTTCTACACCGGCCTGCGGACGCTCCCGCGGCGCGCCGCGCTCGTCCTGGTCGCGCTGCTCACGGCCTTCGTCGTGGCCGCACAGCTCAAGCTCGCGCACGGCGGCTTCGACCCGAACCTGGTGATCGCACCGCCCGCCGTCGCGGCGATCGCGACCGCCGTCTTCGTCCAGGCGGAACGCCTCGCCGCCCGCCAGCGCGCGCTGATCGACGACCTGATCAGGACCCGTCGTGAACTGGCCGCAACCGAGCGCCGCGAAGGCACCCTCGCCGAGCGCCAGCGGCTGTCCATGGAGATCCACGACACCCTCGCGCAGAGTCTGTCCAGCCAGCAGATGCTGCTGCAGGCCGCGGACCGCACCTGGGACGCGGATCCGGCGACCGCGCGCCGCCACGTCCGTACCGCCGAGTCGATCGCGGAGCGCAGCCTCGCCGAGGCCCGCCGCTTCGTCCACGACCTGGCACCCGCCGATCTCGCGGAGGGCGGCGGCCTGGAGCAGGCGCTGCGCGCCCTCGCCGAGCGCGAGTCCGCGGGTTTCCAGGTCGACGGCGTACCGGTGCCCCTGCCCGACCGGGTGCAGTCGGCGCTGCTGCGCATCGCCCAGGGTGCCCTGGCCAACGTCCTCGAGCACGCAGAAGCCACCTCCGCCGCCCTGACCCTGACCTACCTCGGCGACCAGATCGTCCTGGACATCACGGACGACGGCCGCGGCTTCGAGCCGACGGGCACCACCGGGGACGCCCGGGGCGTCCGGGGCCACGGCCTGCCCGCGATGCGGGCGCGGGTCGGACAGCTGGGCGGCACCCTGACGGTCGAATCCGCACCCGGCGAGGGCACGGTCCTGTCGGCCTCGATCCCCCTGGAGACCACGCGATGAGTGCGACGAGTTCGGCGAGTTCGGCGAGTTCCGTACGGATCCTGCTCTGCGACGACCACGCCGTCGTACGCGCCGGGCTGCTCGCCCTCCTCGGCAGCGAGCCCGACATCGAAGTCGTCGGCGAGGCGGGCAGCGGCGAGGAGGCGGTCGCGATGGCCGCCAAGCTGAAGCCGGACGTGGTGCTGATGGACCTTCAGCTGGGGCCCGGCATCGACGGGGTCGAGGCCACGCGCCGGATCGCGTCCCCCGAGGTGCATGTCCTGGTCCTGACGACGTACGACACGGACGCGGACATCACCCGTGCCATCGAGGCGGGCGCGACCGGCTATCTGCTGAAGGCCGAGCGACCCGAGGAGCTCTTCGCCGCGATCCACTCGGCCGCCCAGGGCCGCACCACCCTGTCGCCGCCGGTCGCCAGCCGGGTGATGGACCGCATGCGAGGCGCGGCCCGCCCCAGCCTGACGGAACGGGAGCTGGACATCCTGGGCCAGCTCGCCCACGGGCTCGGCAACCGCGAGATCGCACGGGCTCTGTTCATCAGCGAGGCGACGGTGAAGACCCATCTGGGCCGTATCTACGCCAAGTTGGGCGTGGACACACGGGCGGGCGCGGTGGCGGTGGCGAAGGAGCAGCGGCTGCTGCCGTGAGCCCGCGGCAGCGGCTTCTGCCGTGAGCTCACGGGACTCGCGGCCGGCGCAGGCCCGCCGCCCGGCCACTACTGGAAACCGGAAACCGGAAACCATTCACTCGGACGTGCGCGCGATATCGATTCCACAGGCCGCCGACCGCAGACCGCAGGCCGCCGACCGCAGGCCCGCACCCCGGGCCGGGTGTCCGCGCATGACACCATCGACCCCGTGCTCGACATCGGCTACTCCCTCTCCCGCCGCTTCCCGGACCCCCCGCAGACCGACTACCGCCACGCGGACGTCCACGCCCTGCGGCACGACCTCTTCTGCGGTGACGTCTATCTCGCCGACACCAAGGCGGACCGCGAGGTGTCCACAGCCTGGGGATGGGTGCCGGTGCTCGACTTCGCGTGGGCGCTGTGCGACATCGTCGAGCGGCTCGACCGGGACCCGCGCGGCAGCCGGGCCTCCCAGCCGCAGTACGCCGAGATCGACTTCACCGAGTCCACCGACCGCATGCTCTTCGAGCGCCGCTTCGGGTGGGTGGACGTCGAGGCCGACTGGATGCCCGGCGACGAGCCGCCGCTCACCTTCAACCACGCCGAGCTGCGCCGCGAGGCCCGCGACTTCCTCCACGATCTGATCGCCGACCTCACCGACATGCACGAGGGCCTCGCCGACAACCCTGTCGTCTGGGACCTGCAGGCCCGCTTCCCGCGCACGCCGTGACCCCCTGAGCGCTCAGCCCTCCACCCGCACACCCATCTGCGCCGCGAACGCCGGTGCCAGATCCAGCAGTTGAGCCGTGCTGATCACCGCCCCCGACAGCCCGTCCATGCCCCTCGCGATGTCCAGCTCGGCCACCTGCCGCAGATCGACATCCCGCAGCCGTACACCGCTGAAGTCCACCCGGCGCAGCACACAGTCCCGGAACTCCACCCGCTCCAGCTGCGCCGCCCCGAAGTCCGGCTCGGACAGCACGCACCCCTCGAACACCACGTCCTTCAGCCGCGCATTGCGCAGATTCAGGTAGTCGATCTTCCCGCCCTTCACCACCACTCTCTCCAGCGCCGCCCCGTGCAGCTGAACCCCGCCCATCCGCGCGTCCACGACCTCCACGTCCCGCAGCGACGCGCCCGCGAGATCCGTGCCCACGCCCCGCACCCCCGTCAGCACCGAGTCGATGAACCGCGCGTTGACCAGCGACGTCTCGTCCAGCACGCAGTCCCGCAGCGCACAGTCCATGAACCGGGCGCCCGCCCCGTCCCGACCCGTCAGGTCCAGACCCGCCAGCTCCAGACCGTCGTAGTCCCCGTCCGGTTCCAGCTCGGCGCCCTCGTACGGACTCAGCGGCGGTAGCCGCACCTCCGGCCGCCGTGCCGCCGCCACCTGCGTGTTCCTGGTCCTCCGCGCCATGACCCCCATGGTGACTCACACCACTGACAACGCCCCTGGTGGGCGACCAGGGGCCGCCTGCCCGCAGGTTGCCCTGCTCGCAGGTTGCTCGATCTCAACCCCACCTTGACCTCAACCACCTTGGTCTCAACCACGCTTGACCTCAACCATGCTTGAGGTTGGAGGGTGAGGGCATCACCGACCACGATGCACAGGGGAGCCCACCATGCACGCCATCCGCCTCCACGCCTTCGGCCCCGCCGAGAACCTCACCTACGAGACGGTCGACGACCCCGAGCCCGGCCCCGGCCAGGTCCGTATCGCCGTCGCCGCGGCCGGCGTGCACCTGCTCGACACCGCCCTGCGCGAGGGCGAGTCCGGCCCGTACCCCGCCACCGTCGAACTGCCCACCGTTCCCGGCCGCGAGGTCGCCGGCACCGTGGACCGGCTCGGCGAAGGCACCGACCCGGCCTGGCTCGGCAAGCGCGTCGTCGCCCACATCGGCATGGCCCCCGGAGGCTACGCCGAGCTCACCGTCACCGAGGCCGGCAGACTCCACGAGATCGCCGACCGCCTCGACGAGGCCGAAGCAGTCGCCATGATCGGCACCGGCCGCACCACCCTGGGCATCCTCCAGTTCACCGACCTCGGCCCGGACTCGGTCGTGATCGTCCCGGCCGCCGCCGGCGGCATCGGCACCCTCCTCGTCCAGTACGCCAAGAACGCCGGCGCCACCGTCATCGGCCTCGCCGGCGGCCCCGCGAAGGTCGCCCGCGTCACCGAGAACGGCGCCGACCTCGCCGTCGACTACACCCTCCCCGACTGGCCCGAACACGTCCGCGCACACCTCGGCGACCACCGCGCCACCGTCGTCTTCGACTCCGTAGGCGGCGACACCGCCCGCGCCGCCGTCGACCTCCTCGGCAAGGGCGGACAGCACATCGTCTTCGGCTGGTCCAGCCAAGGCATCCGCACCGGCTCCGGGCTCACCTTCACCGACGACGAACTCGCCGCACGCGGCATCACCTCCCAGAGCGTCCTCGGCCCGGCCATGCTCCGGAAGGCGGGCGGCGACGTACGCACGCTGGAAACCCGCGCCCTCGCCGAAGCCACCGCCGGCCGCCTTCGCCCCGCCGTCCAGCGCTTCCCCCTCGCCGAGGCCGCGGCCGCCCACCGCGCCCTGGAGACCCGCGGCACGACCGGCAAGGTCGTCCTCGTCCCCTAGACGAGTAAGTCCTGCCCCTGTCCGGCAGGCACTGCCCGGGCGACCCCTGCCGTCATGCCCAGGACCCGAGAGCCGTGAGCGCCTCGTCGGTCAGCCGGTACACCGACCACTCGTCCTGCGGCCGCGCACCCAGCGACTTGTAGAAGTTGATCGACGGGGTGTTCCAGTTCAGCACGGACCACTCCAGCCGCTCATAGCCACGCTCCACACAGATCCGCGCCAGCTCCGCCAGCAGCGCCTTCCCGTAACCGCCCCCGCGCAGCCCCGGCCGTACGTACAGATCCTCCAGACAGATCCCGTGCACCCCACGCCACGTCGAGAAGTTCAGGAACCACAGCGCGAAACCGGCGACCTCCCCGTCCTCCGTCTCCGCGATGTGCGCGAAAGCGGCCGGGCGCTCCCCGAACAGCGCCTCGCGCAGCTGCTCCTCGGACGCCTTCGCCTCGTGCAGAGCCTTCTCGTAGTCGGCGAGCTCGCGGACCATCCGGTGAATGGCAGGGACATCGGCAGGCGTAGCAGTACGAATCATGAGGGCACCCTGCACAGAGGACGGCTCAGCGCGCCAGGAGTTTCCGCCCGATGGACACCTGCTCCTCCTGAAGCCGCGTCCCGCCGCCCTTCACATCCCACAGACCGTTCTGCAGCACCCGTCCCAGCGTCCACGCCCTCGCCCGCTCCCGGTCCAGGCCCAGCCGCTCCGTCAACAGATCGAACCGCCACAGCGTCGCCTCCGCGTCGAAGCGATTCCACAGCGCCGGGAACAGCTCGAAACCCGGGTCGCCCACCAGCGGCTTCGGGTCGATCGCCAGCCACGGCTCACGCTCCGCCGCCAGGATGTTGTCGTAGTGCAGATCCCAGTGCAGCAACCGGTCCCCCGACTCCCCCACGACCTCCCGCACAGCCGCCGCGCAATCCTTCAACAGCGCGCGCTCGCCGTCGTCCGCCAGCGCTTCCACCGCCCCCGGCACATCGTCGAGCATCGCCGCCGCGATGTCCCCCAGCCGCCGCAGCCCCTCCGGCGCGGTCACCGCCACCAGACGCGCCAACAGCTCGGCGAGGATCACCACCGCCTCCCGGTCGTCCTCCACGACCGACAGATGCCGCCCCTCGTCCAACCGCTCCAGCAGCAGCGTCGCCGTATCCGCGTCATGGTCCAGCAGCCGTACGATCCCGTCGCCGTCCCAAGTCCGCAGCCCCAGCCACTCGCCGTCGCTCTCCCCGTCCGGATGCTGCAGCTTCAGCGCCGCCCGCGAACCATCGGCCCGCACCACCGGCAGCACCAGCGACGCCATCCCGTACATCGAAGGCCCCGTGACCCGCAGCCCCCACCGCTCCACGAACTCCTCGACGCGCCCGGGCAGGGCCGCGACGAACGCACGGCCCGCCTCCCCGTTGAACTTGATCTGCGACGCAAGCAGCTCGTCCGGGATCTCGATCACCCTCGGATCGTATGTCCCCCCTCCCTCGCCCCTCCCCTCCTCCCTCCTCCTCCCTCCTCCTCCCTCCTCCTCCCTCCTCCTCCCTCCTCCTTCGTCCTCCCCTCCTCACCACCCTGGACAGGCCAACCGCCACCGGTGTACGAACAGCCACATGACCAGCACGATCAACGGCGGTATCTCCTTCTGGTACGCGGACGACGGCATCCCCGCCCCCCGGGAGCCCCTGCCCGGCGACGCGTCCGCCGACATCTGCATCGTCGGCGGCGGATATACCGGACTGTGGACGGCGTACTACCTCAAGAAAGCCGTGCCCTTCCTCAACATCACCGTCCTCGAAGCCAGGTTCTGCGGATACGGCGCCTCCGGACGCAACGGCGGCTGGCTCTACAACGGCATCGCCGGCCGCGACCGCTACGCCGCACTGCACGGACACGACGCCGCGGTACGCCTCCAGCAAGCCATGAACGACACCGTGACCGAAGTCGTCGACATCGCCCGCGAAGAACAGATCGACGCCGACATCCACCAGGGCGGCGTCCTCGAAGTCGCCTACACCCCCGCGCAGCTCACCCGCCTCAAGAACTTCCACACCGCCGAGATCGCCTTCGGCGAGAAGGACCGCGAACTCCACGGCGCCCGCGAGACCGCCGACCGCATCCGCGTCGCCGGAGCCGTCGGCTCCAGCTGGACCCCGCACGGCGCCCGACTGCACCCCGTCAAGCTGGTCAAGGGCCTCGCGGCGGCGGTCGAGGCGCTCGGCGTGACGATCCACGAATCGACCCCCGTCACGGAGATCAAACCCAAGCACGCGATCACCCCGTACGGCACGGTCCGCGCCCCCTACATCCTGCGCTGCACCGAAGGCTTCACGGCGACCCTCGCCAACCAGCGCCGCACCTGGCTCCCCATGAACTCCTCCATGATCGCCACCGAACCGCTCCCCGCCGACGTCTGGGACGCCATCGGCTGGGAAGGCCGCGAAACCCTCGGCGACATGGCCCACGCCTACATGTACGCCCAGCGGACCGCCGACGACCGCATCGCCCTCGGCGGCCGCGGCATCCCCTACCGCTACGGCTCCCGCACCGACAACGACGGCCGCACCCAGCCCGCCACCATCGACGCCCTCCGCTCCATCCTCACGCGCTTCTTCCCCCAACTCGCCGGAGTCGGAATCACCCACGCCTGGTCCGGCGTCCTCGGCGTCCCCCGCGACTGGTGCGCCACCGTCACCCTCGACCGCTCCACCGGCCTCGGCTGGGCCGGTGGCTACGTCGGCTCCGGCGTCGCCACCACCAACCTCGCCGCCCGCACCCTCCGCGACCTCATCCAACAGGACTCCGGCCAGTCCGGCCCCACCGACCTGACCACCCTCCCCTGGGTCAACCACAAGGTCCGCAAGTGGGAACCCGAACCCCTCCGCTGGCTCGGCGTCCACACCCTCTACGCGGCCTACCGCGCCGCCGACCGCCGCGAACTCACCGCCCACACCGCGAAAACGGACCGCATCGCGACCCTCGCGGACAAGATCTCCGGCCGCCACTGACCACACCCACGGCACCGACGGCACCGACGGCCGTGGAAAGCGGCCGCAGGGCAAAACGGACGGGCCCGGTACGACACGACGTCGCACCGGGCCCGACACTCACACCCTCAACACCCCGATCACATCAGGTTGTTGTACGTGCTCCAGCCCGTACCGATCAGCGTCCGCGCGAGCGGCTCGGCCGTGCCGCCCACCCGATCAGGCCACTGGAACGACGACTCACCCGACGCACCCCTCCCCAGGCACACCCCGCCAGACCCCCGCAAAACGCAAGTGTCCCGGATCAGAGTGATCCGGGACACAGTTTCGGTGGAGCCGCCTGTCGGAATCGAACCGACGACCATCTCATTACAAGTGAGGCGCTCTGCCAACTGAGCTAAGGCGGCATCGCATACCTCAAAGCCGTACGCGAAGGCTCCCCCACTCTACACAGCGACCGTTTCCCCAGACCACGTGATTCGTGACCATGCGCCCATCCGTTCGTTGAAGGCACTGACGGGCTGTTCTGATGATCGGCTCGTAAGGAGGGGCTGCGGCTGTACCGGCTGGTTGCCGAATCGTTGCCTGCGGGGAAGGTGCCGCCTCCCTTGATCCGGGCCGTACAGCTGTCCGCGTAGTTGTTGCAGTACGGACCGATGGGCTGTCGGCCGTCATGCCTGTGGAGCCTGTGTAAGTCCGGCGGGATCGGTGGAGGTGACCCTCCTCCCCGTCGGCCGTGGGCGGCGAAGCAGGAAGTGCCTCGGAATCGGTTTCTGAAGGCGCAGGTCAAAAGTGCGCTGCTCCGGCTACTGACAGACCCGCGCATCGCCAGGTACCGTCACCTGGAGTTCACTCCGGTGGACTAGACCCATCCTTCCTTCCACTCGGATCGTCCGGCACGTTCCTGCCGGTGAAGGGACACATCACCATGGCCACTGTCACTTTCGACAAGGCAACCCGGATCTACCCGGGCTCCACCAAGCCCGCCGTCGACGGTCTCGAGATCGAGATCGCGGACGGGGAATTCCTCGTCCTCGTCGGCCCCTCCGGCTGCGGGAAGTCCACCTCCCTGCGCATGCTCGCGGGCCTCGAGGACGTCAACGGCGGAGCGATCCGCATCGGTGACCGCGATGTCACCCACCTCCCGCCGAAGGACCGGGACATCGCCATGGTGTTCCAGAACTACGCGCTCTACCCGCACATGAGCGTCGCCGACAACATGGGCTTCGCGCTCAAGATCGCCGGGGTCAACAAGGCCACCATCCGGCAGAAGGTCGAGGAGGCGGCGAAGATCCTCGACCTCACCGACTACCTGGACCGCAAGCCGAAGGCGCTCTCCGGTGGCCAGCGGCAGCGTGTGGCGATGGGCCGGGCCATCGTGCGTGAACCGCAGGTGTTCCTCATGGACGAGCCGCTGTCGAACCTCGACGCGAAGCTCCGTGTCTCGACGCGTACGCAGATCGCGAGCCTCCAGCGCCGTCTGGGCATCACCACCGTGTACGTGACCCACGACCAGGTCGAGGCCATGACGATGGGCGACCGCGTCGCCGTGCTGAAGGACGGTCTGCTGCAGCAGGTCGACTCGCCGCGCAACATGTACGACCGGCCGGCGAACCTGTTCGTCGCGGGCTTCATCGGCTCCCCGGCCATGAACCTGGTCGAGGTGCCGATCACCGACGGCGGTGTGAAGTTCGGCAACAGCGTCGTCCCGGTCTCGCGCGAGGCGCTGTCCGCCGCCGCGGACAGGGGCGACCGGACCGTGACCGTCGGTGTCCGGCCCGAGCACTTCGACGTGGTCGAGCTGAACGGTTCGGCGGCCGCCTCGCTGTCGAAGGACACCGAGGACGCGCCGGCCGGTCTGGCCGTGACGGTCAATGTCGTCGAGGAGCTCGGCGCGGACGGCTATGTGTACGGCACCGCCGAGGTCAGCGGCGAGAAGAAGGACCTGGTGGTCCGGGTCAACGGCCGTTCGGTGCCGGAGAAGGGCTCCGAGCTGCACGTCGTGCCGCGGCCGGGCGAGACGCATGTGTTCTCGACGTCGACGGGCGAGCGCCTCAGCGACTGACGTCGGCTCAGGTCGTGTGACATACGTGGGTGGCCCTCTCGCTTCGGCGAGGGGGCCGTTCGTTTATGTCGACAAATACCCCGGCATATCGGGCAATTCACACACCGGCGTCAACGCCCGATTCGAAAAGAAGACTCGAACCATCCCTCGCGCGAGTGACTAAATGTCGCCAAATCACTACCGACCGCTACGCTCGCCTGCGTGACCCACACAGCCCGCCGTATCGGCCGCACTCTCGCTCTCGTCCTGCCCGTCGTCCTGGTGCTCTCCGGAACTCTCGCGGTCACCAGCGTCCCGTGGGCAGGGCGCAACTCCGAGTCCCAGATGCTCACCGCGTCCTCGGAGAATGTATCGGTCCGCGCCAAGTCCCGTGAGCCGCACGAGGTTCTGCGCGAGAAGCTTCTCACCGAGCTTCAGGAGAAGGACCCCGGCATCGCGCTCACCAGCCTCCAGCGTGAGGTCGAGGCGCGTCCGTCGCTGGCCCGCCACTGCATGTCGATCGCGAAGGATCTCGGCCGCGCCGCCGTGGCCCGTTACGGCCCGACGCTCGCGCAGTCGTACTCCCGGCCCGTCTGCGACACGTCCTTCGCCGCCGGCGTCTCGCAGCAGGCGCAGGGCAGCTGAGCCGGGCGGTACGACGGCACGCGGGGTCCCCCGCGGCACCGGAGGACGACCGGAAAGAGGGACCCCGCCGGGCAGCGCTTATCGTGCCGGTATGCATACGTATCCGACGCAGGCCGTGGTCCTGGCGGGCGGCCAGGGCTCGCGGCTGCGGCCGTACACCGACGACCGCCCCAAGCCGATGGTCGAGATCCCGGGGACCGGGACTCCGATCATCGGCCATCAGCTTGCCTGGCTGGCCGCGGAGGGCGTGACCGACGCCGTGGTCTCCTGCGGGCACCTCGCCGAGGTGCTGCAGGACTGGCTGGCCACCGCCGACCTTCCGCTCCGTGTGACGACCGTCGTCGAGTCGGAGCCGCTGGGCCGGGGCGGCGGCCTCAAGTACGCCGCCGCGAGCCTTCCCCACCCCGACCGGCCCTGGTACGCGACCAATGGCGACATCTGGACGCGTTTCTCGCTGCGCGAGATGGCCGGGTTCCATGCGGAGCGGGACGCGACCGCGACGCTTGCGCTGGCCCGGCCGCGCATTCCGTGGGGCGCGGTGGAGACCGACGAGTTCGGCCATGTTCTCGACTTCATCGAGTCGCCGCCGTCTCCGTATCTCATCAACGCGGGCGTGTACGTCTTCTCCGCGGCCTTCACCGCCCTGCTGCCGGACCGTGGCGACCATGAGCGCACCACGTTCCCCCGGCTGGCGCGTGAGCGCGCCCTGGCCGGGTTCCCGCTGCCGCAGGGGGCGTACTGGCGGGCGATCGACACGGCGAAGGACCTCACCGAGGCGGCGAAGGAACTCTCCGCGCACGCGCCGCGCTGACCGACGTCGGGCACGGCTCGGGGCACAGCGGGACACAGCCCGGGGCATGGCTCGGGCACAGCGCAGACACGGCGTAGGCACAGCGCGGCCGTACGTCGCGTATGCCGGCGTATGTCGGAGGGGCGGTCACCGAGCCCCGGCTCGGTGA
>NZ_JBSGZO010000077.1:0-25366 GCF_053611045.1 Streptomyces sp. NPDC054841
CCACTGCGCCGGCGGTGAGGACCGCGCGATGGGCCGCGGCCGCCACCCGCCCGTGCAGCGCGGCGGCCTGCGTGGACCTGGTGCTGACCGGCCCCGGCTCGCCGAGGGCGTGCGCGGCGGCGGCCGCGACCGGTCCTGCGACGAACGCCCCGAGCGCGGTGAGGATGTCCAGCACCCGGGCCCGCCGCCCGACGGCGCGCTCGGTCGCGGGGAACCGGGCGACCGCCACCGGCCAGGCGGCCGGGGTGAGCGCGCCCGACAGGTCGCTGACGACGGTCACGTCGTCGGGGCACATCTCGGCGGGGCTGAGCAGCACCCGTTCGTGCGGCTGGTGGAGCGTGTCCCGCCAGGTCTCGTCGCTGATGATGTGCATGCCCTCGTCGACCGCGGCCTCGCAGGCCTCGCGGACCAGTTCGGGCGGGGCTACGGTCGCCGTGGGGTCGTCGGCGACGGAGAGCAGCAGGACGTGCGGCGCACCGCCCTCCGCCCGCACCCTGCGCGCGGTCTCCAGCAGCGCGTACGGGTCGGGCACGCCACCGCACTCCGCCGGGGTGGGCACGTGGTACGCGGGCCGGCCGAGCAGCCGCGCCTGCGGCGTCCACCAGGCGGGACAGGGCCGCGGCATCAGCACATCGCCGCCGTGCGCGGCCAGCAGGGAGAGCAGCAGGGGTTGTGCGCCGGGCGCGGCCGCGATGTCCTCGGGACGGCTGCGCAACCCGCGCCGCCACCAGTACCCGGCGGCCGCCTCGCGCAGCACCGGTCCACCGCCCGGCGGTTCGGGCGATGTGCGCCCGGAGGCGGCAGCGAGCACGGCGGCGAGCTCCGGCAGTACGGGCAGGCCGGGGTCGGGTGAGGGCGGACCGTAACGGACCGGACCGTGGCCTTCCGGATCCGACCGCTGCATGCGCCCACCTCCCGTGCTCACACCCGGGAACCCCTGCCCGGCCCACGTGCCCTTTATACGAAGGTTCGGGCCGTTCCGCCGCTCCGGACGGGCCGTTCGGCAGCTCCGCACGAGCCGTTCGACAGCTCCGGACGGGCCGCGCCACCGCACCGGACGGGCCGTTCGACAGCTTCGGACGGGCCGCGCCACCGCACCGGACGGGCCGTTCGGCCGGTGGCTCGCGACGGGCAGGCGCCCGCCGCGCCCGCGTCCCCGCCACCGCCCCGGCCCATGGGTCAGACCACGGTCACCCCGTGGCGCACCACCGCGTCGAACAGATAGCCCTGGGTGTTGTGGACGGCGCGCACCGGCTGGGTGTTGCCCGCCGCGTCCGTCGCACGGGCCAGCAGCGCGGTCCCGCCCGTACGACACGGGCGCCAGGAAGCCGACCAGCGTACCCAGCCGTCACGGCGCGGGGTGTCCCACAACTGCGCCGGGCGCCACCGCACGCCGCCGTCCGTGCTGATATCGACCCGGCGCACGGGCGCCGCACCCGACCAGGAACGTCCGGTGAGGAGATGGGTCTCCCCGGCCGCGAGCGTCGCTCCCAGCGGCAGCTCGAAAGCGCTCTTGACTGTCTGCCGGGTCAGCGGAGCGCTGCCCTCCGGCGGATAGGCCGGGCCGAACAGCCGGTAGTTGTCGGTGCTCCAGGGCGAACTCAGCGGCGCCGTGCTCACCTCGATGTCACCGACCCATTTGATCGATGCGATACCGATCCAGGACGGCACGATCACCCGGACGGGGTAGCCGTGATCGTACGGCAGCGGCTCGCCGTTCATCTCGTAGGCGAGGATCACATCGTCAAAAGCCTTCGCCAGCGGCAGGGGGCGACGCACCCGGCCGAGGCCGACGCCATTGGAGACGTGCTCGTCGTCCAGGCCGCGCGGCATCACGTCCACCGCGTCCGAGGCCACGCCGGCCCTGCACAGCACATCCGCGAGGCGCACGCCACGCCAGCGCGCGGCCCCGATCGCGCCGAGTGTCCAGGGCGTGCCGCTGACGGCCTCGCCCTGCTGACTGGTGTAGAAGCTGCGGCCGTTGCCGGCGCACTCGAGGAACGCGGTGCGGGTGACGGACGGCATCGAGCGCAACTGGCCGTAGCTGAACTCGACCGGGCGGCGGCCGAGCAGCCCGGTGCCCCAGAGGGTGAGCTTCCAGTCCGTCTCGTTCAGCCGGGGCGTGGACGTGTGGTTGCGGACGAAGAACCGGTCGATGGGTGTGAGGCGTCCGGTGTCCCGGAACGACGCGAAGTTCGCCTCGGCGTTGGTGCCACGGATGGTGAACAGCTCAGGAGGGAGGGGCTTGACGATGCCAGGAGCAGCGGCGGCGGCCGGGGTGGCCGTGGCGAGGGAGCCGGCGGCCACCGGCGCGGCGGCGAGGAATTTGAGCAGGGAACGTCGGGCGGGCGTACGGGCAGACGTACGGGCGGACCTGCGACCAGGCGGAATCGACACAGCGCGCCTCCAAGGGCGTGGCGGAGCAGGGAAATGAGTACGGCTGGGAGGACGAGAGCGGGAACGAGAACGTTCGAGGAAACGGCCAGGAAGAAAGGCGGCAGAAAGGCGGCAGAAAGGGGAAGCAGGCGGCAGGTCGTTGTCAGCGACAGCAGCAGCGGCAACAGCGACGACAGGCGTGCCGCGGCGCACGGTGGCGCGATTCGGCAGCGAGGGTGGTACGAGCCACTCGATCCTGCCTGTTGACGGCCATGCCGAGATCGTAGGCGCGCCGCGGGCGGCGGGTCAGGCCCTTCCGGGGACTGCCCCGGGCATCGTCAGGGACGGCGTCCCAGCAGACAGAGCAGCTTCGTCTGCGCGTCCGCTCCTGCCGGTGGCTTCACCGCAGGGGCGAACAGCCCGCTCTTGACGAGGTCCGCGGCGTACGGGGAGATCTCCTCCTCGGTGAAGCCGACGAGCTCGTCGGGCAGCGTCTCGTCCGCGCCGATGCCGCGTGACAGGTCCCAGGTGTGCACCACCGTGTCGGCCACCGTCTGCGAGCAGTAGTCGGCGACGGTGCTCTCGCCGTACGACAGCCGCACCGTGCGGTCCAGCGCGCCGGGCTCGTTGAAGGCCGCCTTGGCCGCGGAGGCGGCGCGGTCCCAGGTGACGGCCGGATGGTCGCCCAGGACGTCGCCGTCGAAGGCGTCGCCGACGTCGGCGATGGTGCGGCCCTCACTGACCAGGGGCGGCACCCAGAACTGCTCGCTGGTCACATGGTTCACCAGATCCCGGACGGACCATTCGGAGCAGGGCGTGGCCGCGTCCCACTGGTCGGTCCGGACGGCGTGCACCCGGTCGGTGAAGAGTGCGAGCGCCTGTGCATACCGGTCCAGAAGGCGATTGTCCATACGGTCCACTCTGCTCCGGCGCCGCGGCGCGCGCGAACGCTCAGACGGCGTCATGTGGGGCGCACCCGAGCACTCCGACCGCGTCAGGTGAAACCCACCCGAGCACTCCGACGGCGTCCGGTCGCTCTCCCCGGGCACCTCGGCGCTGCGGGGGAACTTGCACGAAGGGCCGCTTGGGCCGCGGACACGCGGGGTACCCGCGTTCCATGTCAGCCTTCGCCCCGGAAACCTCCCCGGCCACCACTTCGCGTCCCGGCACTGCCCGCCGCCTCGCCTCGGCCGCGGCCGGCTGGGACCGGCGCGTCTTCCATGCGGTGGCGACCCGCCACTGGCCGGGCGGGGACCTGTTTCTGCCGAGGCTCAGCCGGTCCGCCAACCACGGGCTCCTCTGGTTCGGCACGGCGGCCGCGATGGCGGTCGTCGGGCGCGGCGTACGGACGCGGCGGGCGGCCGTACGGGGCGTGGCGTCGCTGGCGCTCGCTTCCGCCGCGATCAACACCGTGGGCAAGCGGTCGGTGCGCAGGGCCCGGCCGATACTGGACGCCGTGCCGCTGATCCGACAGCTGAAGCGGCAGCCGTTCACCACCTCCTTCCCTTCCGGGCACTCCGCTTCCGCGGCGGCCTTCACGACCGGCGTGGCGATGGAGTCGAAGGCGTGGGGCGCGGCGGTCGCGCCCCTCGCGGCCGCGGTCGCACTCTCCCGTGTGTACACGGGGGCGCACTATCCGGCCGATGTGCTGGCGGGTGCGGCGCTGGGCGTGGGTGCGGCGTTCGCGGTGCGCGGGCTGGTGCCCACCCGCGATCAGCTGCCGCCGCCGGGCCGGCCTCATGCCCAGGCGCCAGTACTGCCGGGCGGCAGGGACTTGGTCGTGGTCGCCAACCGCTCGGCCGGCGCGAGCGGCGCAGTATTGCTCGGCGGCCTCGCGGCCGCGGAAGGCGCGGAGGGCACGCAGGCCACGGAGGGCG
The DNA here is from genome assembly GCF_053611045.1 of Streptomyces sp. NPDC054841. Classification (NCBI taxonomy): domain Bacteria; kingdom Bacillati; phylum Actinomycetota; class Actinomycetes; order Kitasatosporales; family Streptomycetaceae; genus Streptomyces; species Streptomyces sp. NPDC054841. The sequence continues at coordinate 4,254 of NZ_JBSGZO010000077.1, forward strand.
CGGAGGGAACCCAGGGTCCGCAGGGTGCGGCGGCCCTGGTGCGGGACGCCCTCCCGCTCGCCACGGTGGTGGAGTGTGCGCCGGAGGAGCTCGACGCCGCGCTGGAGGAAGCGGCGGCGAGCGGCTGCCGGGCGCTGGGAATCCTCGGCGGCGACGGCACGGTCAGCCGCGCCGCGGCGATCGCCGCCAGGCACCGGCTGCCGCTTGCCGTGTTCCCCGGCGGCACGCTCAACCACTTCGCGTACGACCTGGGCATCGAGACCGTCCACGACACCTGCCGGGCCCTGGCCGCCGGTGACGCCGTGCGCGTCGACCTGGGCCGCTTCACGCCCGGCCCCGGCGGCGCACCGGAGGGCCACTTCGTCAACACCTTCTCCCTCGGCGTCTATCCGGAGCTGGTACGGGTACGCGAGCACTGGTCTCCGCGGATCGGCAGCTGGCCGGCCGGCGTACTCGCCGCGCTGCGGACCCTGCGCGGCGAGCATCCGCTGGAAGCCGAGTTCGGGGGGCGCAGGCGGCCGTTGTGGCTGCTGTTCGCCGGGAACGGCATCTACCAGCGCATCGGCCCGACGCCGGGCCGACGGTACGACCTCGCGGACGGGCTGCTGGACGTCAGGGTGGTGCACGGCGGCCGGGGTCCGGGGGTGCGGCTGCTCGCGGCGGCGCTCGCCGGTCCGCTGAGCCGCTCTCCCGTCCACGCTGCGGTGCGGCTCCGGCGGCTGCGGATCTCCGGTCTGGCCCCCGGCACCCCGCTGGCGTACGACGGCGAAGTGGCCGAGTCCGCCCCCGAGTTGGTCGTGGACAAGGCGCTGGAGGCGCTGGTCGTGTACCGCCCGTTGACGGCCCCGTCGGGCGTCGGGAGCTGATGCGCGTCCGGACAGCGTCGACTCCGGACACCAGGGTCCGGACAGCATCGCGTCCAGACGCATCTGGTCCAGATAGTAAGACACGGATCTCACCATTCGACACATCGGCGTACCGTGTCCGTACCACTTCACGAGAGGGAGTACGGCCATGTCGAAGGAGACCGCTGTCTACACCCACGGGCACCACGAGTCCGTGCTGCGCTCCCACCGTTGGCGGACCGCCGCCAACTCCGCGGCATATCTCGTTCCCGAACTGCGCCCGGGCGCAGACGTGCTGGACGTCGGCTGCGGACCCGGCACGATCACGGCCGACCTGGCCTCGCTGGTGGCACCCGGCACGGTCACGGCCGTTGACGCCGCGGCGGACGTCCTGGAACAGGCCGGTGAGGTGGCGGCCGGCCGCGGCCTGGACAATGTCCGCTTCGCGGTCGCCGACGTCCACGCACTGGACTTCCCCGACGACGCCTTCGACGTCGTCCACGCCCACCAGGTCCTGCAGCATGTCGGCGACCCGGTGCGAGCGCTGCGCGAGATGCGGCGGGTGTGCCGTCCCGGCGGGATCGTCGCGGTCCGCGACAGCGACTACGGGGCCTTCACCTGGTTCCCCGAAGTCCCGGCCCTGGACGGCTGGCGGGAGCTCTACCACCGGGTGGCCCGGGCGAGCGGCGGCGAACCGGACGCTGGACGAAGGCTGTACTCATGGGCGCGCCGCGCCGGCTTCACCGACATCACGGCGACCGCATCCGCCTGGTGTTTCACGACGCCCGAGGAGCGCGCCTGGTGGAGCGGCCTGTGGGCGGACCGTACGACGGCGTCGGGCTACGCGAAACTGGCCGTCGACGGCGGACACGCACGCACCGAGGACCTGGCGGCCGTCGCCGGCGCCTGGCGCGAGTGGGGCGGCCATGACGACGCCTGGTTCATGGTCCCGCACGGCGAGCTGATCTGCCGGGCGTAGGACCTGTCCCGTGGATCAGGCTACGGGGCCCCGGGTCCCCCGGGGCCCGGCGGCGGGAATCGATCTCGTGGCACTGCCGCGCCAACTACCCTTGCCCGTATGGAGATCCTCGGAACCACGCTGCGCATCTGCGTCGACGATCTGGAGGCCGCCGCGGGCTTCTACGAACGCCTCACCGGGACCCCCGCGCTCCGCTTCGAGCGCGGCGGGGTGTCGGTCGCGGCGGTGGGCTGCTTCCTGCTGATGAGCGGCCCTGAGTCGGAGCTGGAGGTGCTGCGCAAGGTCACGGCGACCATCGCGGTCGAGGACGTGGACGCGGCACACGCGACGCTCACCGAAGTCGGCGCCCGGGTCCTCGCGGGACCGGTGCCGACCCCGGTGGGCCGCAATCTCATCGCCGTCCACCCGGACGGGTCGGTCTTCGAGTACGTCGACCGCCGGGCGGTCGTGCCGGACTGAGGCGTTCGCCCGCCGACGCATGGACGGCGACTCCGTCCCTCACCCGCCGATGCGTCAACGGCAACTTCATCCCCCGCCCGCCGACGCGTCAACGGCAACCTCATCCCTCGCCCGGGCCCTGCGAACGGGGCGGCCGCATCCGGTACTCGTAACGGTCCGGCAGTGGATCGTCGGTCAGCTCCGCCCACAGCTCGCCCAGGACCTCGGCGCCCTCGCGCAGGTCCGCCACCTCGAAACCCTCGTCGAAGACGGCACGGGCGGCGTCGCACGCGCCCTCGGCGAGCAGGAGCCGGGCCTCCAGCAGACGGAAGCGCCCCCGGCTGCGCAGGGACGGCCACAACCGGTCCAGTACCGTGCGGGCGTCCACGGTGCGTCCGGCCACGAGCAGAGCCTCGATCGTCTCCCGGGCGAGCGCCGCCGTCGCCGCGGTCCAGCTCTCGCCATGGTCGCGGCGCTCCGCGCACAAGTCGTCGAAAGCCTCCGCGTACAGCTCGGCGGCGCGCTCGCGGTGGCCACCGGTGTGCTCCGCGACGGCGAGGCAGCGCAGCAACGGCCAGCGAGAGGGGGCGAGTCGCAGGCCGCGCTCCCAACTGCGCACGGCCTGGGCGAAATCGCCGGCGTGCCACTGGGCGACGCCGAGGTGGTACTCGGTGTGGGGCTCCGCGGGGGCCGTCTCCAGCATGTCGCGCCAGTGCGGGGCGACCAGCGTGGGGCCCGGCGGGGCGACGCGGCGCGGCGCGGGCAGGACGCCGGTCCGCAGCAGCTCCAGCCAGGGCGCCTGTTCCTCACCGAGCGTGGCCTCGTCGAAGGGCGTGCCGGGAAGTTTGACGCCGGTGCGCAGCACTTCCAGCGCGCCCCAGCCGGAGCCGGTGGCCAGGGCGTCCCCCGGCTCGGTGTCGGCGCAGCGCTGCCACGCCGCGTACGCGGCGTCGACGTCCGCTCGCGGCAGAACGGATTCCAGCCGTCCGGCCGTCTCGGCGCACGCCGCTGCCCAGTCGTCGCCGTGCACGGCCGACGGGTCGGCCGACAGCGGCCCGTACGCCTCCAGCCAGCTGAACTCCTCCTCCGCGTCGAGCCGCAGATGTTCCAGCTGAGTACGGGCGAGTCCGGCCTGGATCTCGGAATAGCCGGGCGTACCGGGCTCCGTCAGCCACTCCTGCCAGCGCCGCCCGCCACGTCCCGAGCCCCAGAGGAAGAGCTTGCGTCCGCGCAGCCGGTCCGTCGAGGTCTGGACGAGCCCGTGGCCGTGCGCGTCGAGTGCGGCGATCCACTTACGGGATTCCCCCGGCACGTCGTAGAAGTAGTCGGCGGGGTACTCGCTGCGGGTCGGGTACGTACGGTCGGTGGAGTCGTGCCGTGGCACCGGGACCCTCCGCAGGGTGCGTTCGTAGCCGAAGTGCCAGGCCTCGTCGGCGGGTGCCAGGACCCTGGTCCGCTCGTCCTCCACCACCGCGATGTTGGACCACCAGTACACGGGCGCGGGCCGCTCGTGGGGGTTGCGTATCCGCACGCCGACGTAGAGGAAGTCGGAGTCGGCGGGAAGCCAGAGGTCGACCTGGAACGGCAGGTCGCGCAGCCGCTCCCACTCCCAGAGCCTGACCATCTCGCCCCCGTCGGGAGCCGGGACCACGGCGGCGTGCAGCGGGGCGCAGGCCAGGGTCGTGTGGCCGGTCGCTCCGATGTTCCACTCGATTCCACCGGAGAACCAGGCGCCGTTGAGGGCGAAGTCGGCGGGCTGGAGGACGGGGTTGCGGTACACGAGTTCACGGCCGGTGGGCTTGTGGTGCAGGGAGTGGACGCGGCCGCCGAGACCGGGCAGCACGGTGACCCGCAACCGGTCGTTCTCGATGACGACGGTGTCGAGGTCCGCCCCGGCGCGTTCCCGGCCGTAGCCGTCGCGCAGACTCGTCGGCAGGACGGTGCGCAGCGGCTCGTACCCGATCTGGCGGGCCATGTCGCGGGGCAGCCCCTCCTTCGCGCGTTCGTCGAGCGCGTGCAGCTCGTCGAGGGGCCGCAGGGCGGGCAGCGGATTCTCGGGCCCGGGCGGGGCCACGGGCAGGGTCAGTACGGCACGTCGCACGGTCGTGGCCAAGGCAACCTCGCTTCGTTCGCATCGTTCACGCGGTCGCCGGCAACTGCTGCGGCCGACGGTCCCGTTGACCATGGAACACGGTGCGCGCCGCCCCGACCAGGGGCTCTGTGGGTCAGGCTTCGGCAAAGGCAGCAGTCCGCCGGGAGCGGGGATATTCCGTATACGGGCCGTCCTCACCGTCGTACGCTCGATCTTCGATCGGTTCATCGCCGGGCAGGCGGCAGAGGATGGCGGGAGAGCATGGGTACGCAGCACACCTACCGGGTGATCGTGCGCGGCACTTGGGACGGTCTGACGGACGCGGCGCGTGAGGCGCTTCTCGCGGACGTGGACAACCACGGCCTCGCGCAGATGCAGTTCACCGCGGAGGGCTCGCTCGTGTACGACCATGTGCTCAAGCACTTCACGTACCGCTATGTCGTCGCGTCCGACGCGGCGGACGGCGAGGAGATGGCGGCCGCGATCGCCGAGGACCGTGCGGAGACCGCGCTCAAGGAGCTGGGGTACGGCTTCCGGGACCTCAGGTCGTCGGCGACCGACATGGACACGATGAAGATCAACCGGAAGCGCGGCCGCTGAGGCGGGCGGGAGCCGGAGTGCGGGGCCGGAGTGCGGGGCCGGAGTGCGGGGCCGGTGCGCCGCAGTGCGTCGCTCCGACGGCGGGTTCACGGTGGGACGGTCCGCGCGCGTGACCTTCCGGGCCGGACCTCGGACTTCGGACTTCGGGGCTTCGGGGCTTCGGGGCTTCGGGGCTTCGGGGCTTCGGGGCTTCGGGGCTTCGGGGCTTCGGGGCTTCGGGGCTTCGGGGCTTCGGGGCTTCCCGGGGCGGAAGCTGTGCCCTGCCTGACAGACGCATCGTGAGTCCACCGGGATTCCCGGGGAATCCGGGGCGTGTTGTCAGACCGCCGCGCTACGTTGCCCCCATGGCTGAATTCGTTCTGGTAGCAGGCGCGTGGCTCGGATCGTGGGCATGGGACGAGGTGGTGCCGGAGTTGCGTGCGGCCGGGCACGGCACCCACCCGATGACGCTGTCCGGCCTCGCCGACAAGCAAGGCGTGCCCGCCGGGCAGCAGACCCATGTACAGGACATCGTCGACGAGGTGGAACGCCACGATCTCCGCGACGTCGTCCTTGTCGGGCACAGCTACTCGGGCATCCCGGTCGGTCAGGCCGCCGAGCGGATCGGCGACCGGCTGACCCGCGTGGTCTTCGTCGACTCCAGCGTTCCGGCCGACGGCGGGTCCTTCGCCTCCGCCTGGTGGCAGGGCCGGGCGAAGTTCGAGGCTGCGATCGCCGAGAACGACGGCTTCTGGGCGCCCCTGACCGCAGCCGACTTCGACGGCCAGGGTCTCACCGACGAGCAGATCGCCCGGATCGTGGGCGGCTCCACGCCGCATCCGGGCGCCACGCTGACCGAGCCGGCCGTGCTGGCACGCCCGCTCGGCGAGCTTCCGGCGACGTACGTCAAGTGCCTGCTCGACGGCCCCGAGCCGTCCGGCGACGTGGCCGAGCTGCTGAACGGCGAGCGCTGGCGGCTGGTCGAGATGGACACCGGCCACTGGCCGATGTTCTCCCGGCCACGCGAGCTGGCACGGATCCTGCACCGGTCGGCCGTGGAGTCCTGAGCCCCGCCACGGTCGGCAGGATCAGGAGGACGTGCCCTCGTCGCGGACCGTCATCTCGGCGGTCATCGCCCACCGTTCGTGGTCGCGCCAGGCCCCGTCGATGAAGAGGAAGTCGGGCGAGAAGCCCTCCAGCCGGAAGCCCAGCCGTCGCACGAGGGCGATGGACGCCTCGTTGCGCGGCTGGATGTTGACTTCGAGGCGGTGCAGGCCGAGCGGGCCGAACGCATGGCGTACGACGAGGCGGAGGCCCTCGCTCATCAAGCCGCGGCCCGCGGCGGGCGCGAAGGCGCCGTAGCCGACGGCTCCGGAGAGGAAACCGCCTTCGACGATGTTGTTGATGTTGATGAATCCGGCGATCCGGCCGCTTTCGCGCTCGCAGACGAGGAAGCCCGCCTTGGTCGGGTCGTCGATGAGTTTGCGGGCGAACGCGGCGTACGCGGCGGTCGTTTGGGGCGGGAAGAGCCAGGGCCGGTGCAACTGCCTGCTCTCGCGGGCGAGTGCGGTGAACTCTTCGGCGTCGTCGAGGCGGTAGTGGCGTATGCCCACCCGCGGACCCACGGCGAGATAGCCGTTGTGGGGACCATCGTGGGAGCGGAGCGCGGAGTCGCGCTCCGAGCCGGGAGCGGACTCGGGCCCGGAGGCGGACGCGGGGTCGCGCTCGGAACCGGAAGCGGGGTCGCGCTCGGAACCGGAAGCGGGGTCGCGCTGGGACCCGGAAGCGGGGTCGGAGCCCGGGTCCGGGGCGTCGGCGTCAGCGGGCATGGCAGGCGTGGCGGGCATGACGCCAGGCTAACGCCCGCTATCTGGCGCGGCGCCGGAAGAGGTACCCACCACAGAGCCCGCCGAGGATCCAGGTGGCCAACAGCGCCAGATACAACGGCAGCGTGACCTCGGGGATAAGCATTCTGATCCTCACCCGCCGGGTGTTCTCGAAGATGAAGATCAGGGTGAGGACCGCGATCACCACAACGGCGATCCTGGACGGCGTGAGCCTGCTGCGGAAGCCGTGTCCGCTCTTCGCCCTGCCCTTCGTGCTGCCCTTCACGTCCTTGGAGCTCATGGGACCAGGATGGACGGATCCTGGTCCCATGAGGCGTTGGGGCGAGCCGTACGGGTGAGGGTGGATTCGAGACCCGACGTCGAACGACGGCTCTCCGATCGATCATCTCGACGGTAGCTGCCAGTTGTCTGACAAGCACCCTCGGACAGGAGGGAATCTACGTGCGTAGAACGTCAAGACCCTCTGGATGTGAATTACGGTGAGCGGGAAAATGAACCCTCAACCCGGCCGACAACGGGACGAGTAGTCAGCCGGCAGGCAGTCGTCAGCAGGCAGTCAGCAGCCAGACAAGTGAGCCGAGGAGGGGCCGTGGCGGTCAGCGGACAGCAGCGGAGGCCGGTCGTCGTCCTGTACGAGCGCATCGCGGACGCCATCCACGACGGCACCTACCCGCCCGGCTCCACCCTGCCGTCCGAGCCCCGGCTCGCGACCGAGCTGGGAGTCAGCCGGCCGGCCCTGCGCGAGGCGCTGCTGCTCCTCCAGGAGGACGGGCTGCTGACGGTACGGCGCGGGGTCGGCAGGACCGTCAACGACCGCCCGCCGCGGCGGGGCTTCGAGTACATCCAGCCGCTGGAGGAGCAGCTCTCGGCCGGTGCGCCGCTACGGGTACGGGCACTGCTGCGGGCCGTCGAGGAGCCGACGGACTTCACCACGCAGCATCTGCTCGCGCCCGCCCGGGCGGAACTGCGGTTCTGGGAGTCCGTACTGTCGGGGGAGGGCGCGGCGGCCGCGCTCAGCCAGGAGTGGGCCGCGGCCGACGACGTACTGGCCCGAGCGCATCCGTCGTTCGCGCAGGCGCTGCGCGAGGCCCGCGACGCCGACCGGACCTCGATGCTGGCGGTTCTGGCCGGGGCCTCTCGCGGGGTGTCTCTGACCGCGCACTCGGGGGTGACCGCGACCCTGCTGGGGCAGCGGCGCGGGGCCCAGCTGGACCGCCCTGCCGACACACCCGCGGCGCTGATCACGCAGGTCGTACGGGCCGGGGACGTGCCGATCCTGGCCGCGAAGCACATGCTTCCGACGGGGGCGCCTGCGCTGCCGGTGCTGCAGTCGAACTAGACCCTGTCCGGTGGGTCGGGCGAGCCCGGCAAGATCCACCGAACAGGCCCGGGCGGCACGCGCGACGGGGCTCTCCCTGAGCCCGCCGGGCGTACTCCCGCGCGAAGCTCAGATGGGGCGTACCGGGGTCCCGGGTGCGTCACAGCGTCGGGCGCCGCCGTGCCGTACACTCCCGCTGCATGCACTTGTCTGACAACACCGCCGCCCCGTCCGCTCTCGCGGACTGGATCCGCCAGGCCCCCAAGGCCGTCCTCCACGACCACCTGGACGGCGGTCTGCGCGCCGCCACGATCATCGAGCTGGCCCGTGAGTGCGGCTACGGCGATCTGCCCACCGAGGACCCCGAGGCGCTCGCCGTCTGGTTCCGCGACGCCGCGGACTCCGGATCGCTGGAGCGCTATCTGGAGACCTTCGCCCACACCTGTGCGGTGATGCAGACCCGCGAGGCCCTCTTCCGTGTCGCCGCGGAGTGCGCCGAGGACCTGGCCGCCGACGGGGTCGTCTACGCCGAGGTGCGGTACGCCCCGGAGCAGCATCTGGAGCGCGGTCTGAGCCTCGACGAGGTCGTGGACGCCGTCAACGAGGGCTTCCGTGAGGGCGAGCGCCGCACGGGCGGCCGGATCGCGGTCCGTGCGCTGCTCACGGGCATGCGGCACACTCGGCGCTCCCTGGAGATAGCGGAGCTGACGGTCGCCCACCGGGAGCGCGGGGTCGCCGGATTCGACATCGCGGGCGGCGAGATCGGCAACCCGCCGGCCAACCACCTCCCCGCCTTCCAGCACCTGAAGCTCCACAACTGCCACTTCACGATTCACGCGGGCGAGGCCGTCGGCGCCGAGTCCATCCATGAGGCGGTCCAGGTCTGCGGCGCCGAGCGCATCGGCCACGGCGTGCGCATCACCGACGACATCCGGGTCCACGACGACGGCACCGCTACGCTCGGCAACCTCGCCGCGTACGTCCGTGACAACCGGATCGCGCTGGAGGTCTGCCCGACCTCCAACCTCCAGACGGGCGCGGCGAAGGACTATGCGACGCACCCGATCGACCTGCTGCGCCGCCTCGGCTTCCGGATCACCCTGAACACCGACAACCGCCTGGTCTCCGGCACCACCATGAGCCACGAGTTCCAGCACATGGCGGACGCCTTCGGCTACGGCCCCGCGGTCTTCGAGGAGTTCACCGTCGCGGCCGTCGAGTCGGCGTTCCTGCCTCTCCCGGAGCGTCGCCGCATCATCGACGAGGTGATCCGTCCGGGGTACGCGGCGCTGTAGCCGCGGGACGGGGGCCGGGGCCTGTCCCGTGGATCAGGCTGGATCAGCGAGCCCAGCAAGATCCACCGGACCGGCCGCCCCGGGTCATGTCCCAAGCAGCGGCCTCAGCTCAACGAGCCACGTATCACGGGGAGTTCCAGGACACCGGTGTCCCCAGGGGCGCTGGTGACCGTCACCGGCTTGATGCCGCGGTTGCCGGAGTACGCGCTGTCGCTGCCTGCGATCACGAACCCGAGCCGGTGACCGCTCGCGTAACGGTGCACGATGCCCGGCAGCTCCACCGTGAACGGCCGGGTCACATCGGGCACGCGCAGTGCGGGAAGTACGCGCGGGGGGCGGGAATTCAGCGCAGCGCGGGTACGTCGAGCCTGAGCACGCACGCGTCCGCGTCGAGCACCGCCGGAACACCCAGCGGCATCGTCAGCGCCGTCGCGCTGTGACCGAAGCCCAGCTCCTCGACGACGGGCACCCCGAGTCCGCCCAGCCGGTCCCGCATCAGCGCCTGGACCTCCTCGTACGGCCCGCACTCCTCCCAGGAGCCGAGCGCTATCCCGGTCACTCCGTCGAGCCGGCCGGAGCGGAGCAGTTGGGTGAGGATCCGGTCCAGCCGGTACGGCTCCTCGCCCACGTCCTCGATCAGCAGCAGTCCGCCCCGGGCCGAGGGCCGGGCATGGGGGGTGCCGAGCTCGGCGGCGAGCAGAGAGACGCAGCCGCCCAGCGTGATGCCGCTCGCGTGCCCCGGCACGAGTGTACGGGCGGTCTCCAGGCCGAGGGTCCTGACCGACTCGGGCTCGAACAGGGTGGCGCGCAGCGACTCCTGAGTACGGGTGTCCTTGAGGAAGGTCGCTGCCGCGGCCATCGGGCCGTGCAGGGTCGAAAGTCCGGCCCGTACGGCGAAGGCCTCATGGAGCGCGGTCACATCGCTGTAGCCGATGAAGACCTTCGGGGCCGCCGCTCGTATCGCCTCCCAGTCGAGCAGGTCCACCATGCGCTGGGCGCCGTAGCCGCCGCGGGCGCAGATCACCGCGGAGACGGTCGGATCGCACCACGCGTCCTGCAGGTCCCGGGCGCGGGCCTCGTCCTCTCCCGCGAGGTACCCGAGCTGCGGGTGCTCGTCGAGGACATGGGGCATCACGACCGGCTCCAGGTCCCAGCCGCGCAGAATGTCCAGGCCTGCTTCGAGCCGCTCGGCGGGGATGGGACCGCTGGACGCGACGACGGCGATCCTGGCGCCCGGCACGAGGCGCGCGGGCCGGGTCAGAGGCGTGAGGGTCACTTCGCGGGCTCCCAAGTCGCTTCTCCAGTGATCACTTCTTCCGTGATCACTTCTTCCGTGATCACTGTCCAGCGCTCACTTCTCCAGCGCTCACTTCTCCAGCGCTCACTTCTTCAGTTCGAGCTGGGGGACGTCGGTGCGGGTGATGCCGAAGGTCTGTGCGTACAGGGACAGTTCGGCCTCCAGGGCGCGGATCATGGTGTCCGCGCGGCGGAATCCATGGCTCTCGCCCTCGAAGGCGATGTACGCGTGCGCGATGCCGCGCCCCGCCATCCGGGCCAGGAATCGCTCGCTCTGCGCCGGCGGGCAGACCGGGTCGTCCAGCCCCTGGAGCAGCAGGAACGGGGCGGAGATCCGCTCGACGTGCTCGATGGGCGATCTCTCCCGGTAACGCCCGGGGACCTCGGCGAGCGGCCCGACCAGCGACTCCAGGTACTGGGACTCGAAGTCATGGGTCTCGTCCGTGGCCCAGCCCATCAGATCCAGGATCGGATAGATGATCGTGCCGCACGCATACACATCGGTGGCGGTGAGGGACGCCGCGGTGGTCCAGCCGCCGGCGCTGCCGCCACGGATCGCCAGCCGCGCCGGGTCGGCCGTGCCTTCGGCGGCCAGGGCCTCGGCGACCGAAGCGCAGTCCTCGACATCGATGACACCCCACTGCTCGCGCAGCCGGTTCCGGTACTCGCGGCCATAGCCGGTCGAGCCGCCGTAGTTGACCTCTGCGACACCGATGCCCCGCGAGGTGAAGTAGGCGATCTCCAGGTCCATGACGAGCGGGGCATGGCCCGTGGGTCCACCGTGCGCCCAGACCACATAGGGCGGCAGCTCGTCGCCGGGCGCAACGCGGTCCGGGTTGTGGGGCGGATAGACATGGGCGTGGATCTCCCGGTTGTCCGGCCCGGTGAAGGTGCGGATCTGCGGCTCGGGGTAGTACGAGGGGTCCACGGGGTCGTCGTGCTTCGAGCCGATCACACGGGTCCTGCCCGTGCAGGTGTCGAGCTCCACCACTTCGTACGCGCTGCGCGGGCTCGCCGCGACGCCGTAGACGCGGCTGCCGTGCGCGGTCAGCGTCGGCGCCCACTCGGTCCAGGGGCCCGCGGCGTCCACGAGCTCCCCCGTCTCGGGGTCGAGTATGCCGAGGGCCGTGGCTCCCTTTCCGTGTATGACCGCGATCAGCCCGTTGTCCAGCGGCTGGAACCACTTGAGGCCGATCTTCCACAGCGGTCCGCCGAACTCCTCGCCCCGCCCCTCGCAGAGTCCGGTGGCGGTCGCCCCGCCGGCGGCGAGAACACCGGGACGGATGCGCCGCAGTTCCCACCAGTTGCCGGGGTCGGAGACGAACAGCAGCGAGCCGTCCCGGGCCCAGTCGACCTGGGCGACCGACTCGTCGGCCCCGCCGGCGACCTTCCTTACTGCGGCGAAGGGTCCGCCGTCCGCCACCTCGGCGACCATCACCTCCGTGCCGTCCCACGGCATCCTCGGGTGGTCCCAGGCGATCCACGCGGCGTGCCGCCCGTCGGGCGAGAGCCGGGGCCCGGTGACGAAGCGGTGCCGGTCGTCGGTCAGCTCCAGGACGGCGCCCCGGTCGTCGGCCGCCGAACCGTCCAGCGGCACCGCCGCGATCACCCGCCGCAGATCGGTGGGTGCTTCCCCGGTGAATTCCTCCAGCACGCACCAGACCTCACCCCGGTCGAGGTGGATCACCGGGTCCACCCAGCGCAGCCCGCCGCCCACCCGGGACAAGGGGGTGAGCGGCCGCGGCTCGCCGCCGCCGTCCGGCTCGTACGCATACAGCCGCTGGTCGGGGTGGTGGACGAAGACGACGAGCGGGCCGCCATCGGGCCGGGCGGCTCCGGCCCACGGCTGTCCGCCGTACTCGATGACTCTGCTGCGCACATTCCACGGGGCGGGCAGCACCGACTCCTCGGCTCCGCCGGCCTTCTGGCGCACCAGGGCGCGGCGCCCGCCCTCGGTGGGGCGTGGCGCGGTCCACCACACCTCGTCGCCGACGGCGCCCACGTACTCGGGACGGCCGTCGTGGGATGCGGCGAGCGCGGCGTCGATCGGCGACGGCCAGGTGCCGTAAGCCCCCGTGGGTACCATTGCCAACTCCCCTATGCGGACTTCAGATAGTGGTCGAGAACCCGGACGCCGAAGTGAAGGGCCTCGACCGGCACGCGCTCGTCGACTCCGTGGAACATGGCCGCGTAGTCGAAACCCTCGGGCAGCTTCAGCGGCGAGAAGCCGTAGCCGGTGATCCCGAGGCGGGCGAACTGCTTGGCGTCGGTGCCGCCCGACATGCAGAACGGGATGACGTGCCCGGCGGGATCGAAACGCTCGATCGCCGCGCGCAGTTTGGCGAAGGTCGGGGAGTCGACGGGTGCCTCCAGGGCCACCTCCCGATGGTGGAATTCCCAGTCGACGTCGGGTCCGGTGAGCCGGTCGAGGGTCTCGCGGAACTCCTCCTCGCCGCCCGGCAGCATCCGCCCGTCGACGTACGCGGTGGCATGCCCCGGGATCACATTGACCTTGTAGCCGGCGTCCAGCATGGTCGGGTTGGCGCTGTTGCGCACGACCGGCTCGACCAGTGCCGCGGCCCGGCCGAGCTTCGCCATCAAGGCGTCCACGTCGAAGTCCGGGGCATCGACGTCGACCTCGATGCCGTACAGCACGGCCAGCTCGGACAGGGCGGCCCGAACGGTGCGTGTGAGGCGGACCGGCCACTCGTGCCCGCCGATCCGGCCGATGGCCTCGGCCAGCCTGGTCACCGCATTGGACCGGTTGACCTTGGAGCCGTGCCCGGCCCTGCCGTGGGCGGTGAGCTTGAGCCAGGCGGTTCCCCGCTCTCCCGCCCCGATCGGGTACAGCGCCATTCCGGGCCCGGCGTGGAACGTGAACGCCCCGGATTCGCTGATGCCTTCCGTGCAGCCCTCGAACAACTCCGCGTGCTGGTCGGCGAGGAAGCCCGAACCGTCGACCGCGCTGGCCTCCTCGTCCGCCGTGTAGGCGATGACAATGTCCCTGCGGGGCCGGACGCCGGCGCGCTTCCAGGCACGGACGACCGCGAGGATCATCGCGTCCATGTTCTTCATGTCGACGGCTCCGCGGCCCCAGACGACGCCGTCGCGGACCTCGCCGGAGAACGGGTGCACGGACCAGTCGGCGGGCTCCGCGGGGACCACGTCCAGATGGCCGTGGACGAGCAGGGCGTCGGCGGACGGATCGGTGCCTTCGATCCTGGCCACCACATTCGTACGGCCCGGGGTGCGCTCCAGGAGCACCGGCTCGAGGCCGGCTCCGGCGAGCCGCTCCGCCGCGTACTCGGCGGCGGGCCTCTCGCGGCAGTCCCCGCCGCCGCGGTTGGTGGTGTCGATGCGGATCAGTTCGGAGGTGAAGGCCACCACCTCGTCGAGGGCGATGCTGTCGACGGTCGTGCCGGCGGGGGTCGCCGAAGGCGTGCCGGTCTGCGTTTCAGGGCGAGTCACGTCAGCCATACTGCTCCTCCACCGCGGCTGAGACGATCGTCGTGACCGCCTTGAAGGTACGAATGGCCTCATACATCGTCTCGCTGGTGTAGACGGTGCGCCGCTCGCCGCTGCGGGTCGCGCCCGGTACGACGGTCGCGGCCGCGGCGAGGTGCTCCGCGTCGAACTCCAGCTCCACCGTGAACGGACCGCCCTGCACCGGCTCGTGGCGGACGGCCAGTGCCGTGGCTTCCTTGGCCGCCGCGCGGATGTCGGCGGCCGTGCGGGCCGGAGTGCGGCACACCGCCGCATACCGTGAGACATGGTCCTTGACGGCTACCTTGCGGGCCTCCGGCGCGTACGCCAGAGCGTCCTCGCAGGTCAGATCGTCGCCGGTGACCAGGATCACCGGGACGCCGTACTCCGCGACCACGTGCGCGTTGAGCAGGCCCTCGCTCGCGCGTGTGCCGTTGAGCCAGACGCCCGTGATCGAGTTCGCCAAGTACGTGTGCGCCAGCACACCCTCGGCGCCCGCTCCTGTGTGGTAGCCGACGAAGGCGATGCCGTCCACATCGCCGTGCTGCACACCTTCGACCATGGAGAGTGATTTGTGGCGTCCTGTCAGCATCTCGACACGCTCGTCCAAGTGCTCCAGCAGCAGATTGCGCATGCTCCAGTGCGCTTCGTTGATGAGCACCTCGTCGGCACCGCCGTCGAGGAAGCCGAGCGCCGCCGCATTCACATCCGAGGTGAACAGGGACCGGCAGCGCTCCCACTGAGGCGTGCCCGGCAGCACGTCGGCCGGCCAGGTGACACCGGTGGCGCCCTCCATGTCGGCACTGATGAGGATCTTCATGCCTGGAACCGTACGCGTCGCCCGCCGGGCCGACCAGCCCTGTGGATAACTGTCCGTGGTTCAGACCTGTGGCGTCACCCGTTCCGGCCCACGACCAGCCAAGTCGACGGCAGCTCGATGCGCGAGCCGTCCGCCGCGTACTCGGTCGTGGCCAGCGGCAGTTCGCCGCTCGCCACCACGTCCAGGCCCGCTGCCCGGAAGTATTCCGGGACCTGTGCGTCGGCGACCGCGCCCGGCGCGATGCCGTGCCGCAGGACCGGCTGGAGCTTCGAAGGCGGGCCGGACGGGCTCTGCGCGAGGCTCATCAGGACCCGCCCGGCGGCCTCGGCCGGCTCCACGACGAAGGCCCGGCCGCCGTCCCCCACCAGGGTCGCGATGGACTCCGCGAGGGCCGCCCGGTCCTGCTGCTCGCTCTGGTGCAGCACGCCCCGCATGTAGACGTTGGTGTCGCCGAACTCGGCGTGCAGCTGCCCCACTGCGGCCGCGTCCACCGCGTCGACCTCACGGAAGCGGACCTCACCCTGTCTGTCCTGCCGGCGGGCGTGCATGATCGCGGCCGCTGCCAGGTCCACCCCGAGCACCCGTGGGAAGCGGGCCGCGAGGTACCGCGTCTGGGTTCCGTTGCCACAGCCGAGATCCACGAGAGGCAGCCCCGGCGCCGTGAGATGCGGCTCGAAGAGAGCCAGGTGCCGGCTCGCCGTCAGCGCCGGCTCGGCGTCCCAGAACACCGCTCCCGGCTCGTCCGGAGCCTCCCGCCAGAAGCCCTCCCAGGCGTCCTTGTACCGACTCGTCACGCTCATGCGCAGCTCCCCAGGGGAACGGACCTCACGGCATCACAACCTGACGCCGCGTCAAGATCGGTCTACCGCCGACGGGTCGGAGCGACAAGGGTCCTGCGCAATCCTTCATCTGGCGTTCGACACGCGCGCACGCCTCGCCCCGCTCGGGACCGGCAGCTCGCACCAGACCGACGTGCCGTGGCCGGACCGGCTCGTCCCCCACTCACTCGCCAGGGCGCTCACCACCCGCAGTCCGCGCCCGGACTCGTCGTCCGGGCCGGCGCTGAGCAGCGTGGGCAGGCTGTGCCCTTCGTCCGTGACCTCGCAAAGCAGCGCGTCGGTGCGGACGAGCCGCAGCTCGATCCGGCGGCTGTCCGTGTGCCGTACGGCGTTGGTGACCAGCTCGCTGACGAGCAGTTCCAGCGTGCCGGCCGATTCGTCCAGGCCCCAGGCCGCCAGTTGCTCGCGCACCAGCCGGCGGGCCCTCGGGACCTCGCGCGGCTCGGGCGCCAGCTGCCACCGGGCGACGTCGTCGGCCGCGATGCCGTTGAGCCTCGCCATCAGCAGGGCGACATCGTCCTTGCGTCCGCCACGCGTGTTGAGCGCCCTGATGACGGTGTCGCAGGCGTCGTCCATGGAAGCCGCCGGGTGTGCCGCGGACTCGCAGAGTGTCGCCAGACCGACGCCGATGTCCTCGCCGCGCACCTCGACCAGCCCGTCCGTGCACATGACGAGCCGGTCACCGGGCTCGACGGGTACCCGCACGGTCTCGAAGGGGACACCGCCAACACCGATCGGCGCCCCGGTGGGCAGACCGAGCAGCTCGCTGCGACCGTCCGCCGCGCGGACGAGGACGGGCGGGACATGGCCCGCGTTGGCCAGCAGCAGCTCGCCGGCGATCGGGTCGTACACGGCGTACAGACAGGTCGCGAGATAGTGCTCGCCGAGCCGCTGGGCCAGATCGTCGAGGTTGCGCAGGAGCTGCCCCGGCGGCAGGTCGAGGGCGGCCATCGTCTGGACGGCCGTACGCAACTGGCCCATCATGGCGGCCGAGTTGAGGCCGTGGCCCATCACATCGCCGACGACCAGTGCGGTGCGCGAGCCGGGCAGTTTGATGGAGTCGAACCAGTCCCCGCCGACGCGTCCGAGCAGGGTGCCCGGAAGATAGCGGGTCGCCGTGTCGCAGCCCGCCATACGGGGCGTGACCTGCGGCAGCATCGAATCCTGAAGGGTCTCGGCGACAGTCTCCTGGTACGTGTACATACGTGCGTTGTCGAGAACGAGACCCGCGCGGGCGGCGAGCTCGGCGCCGGTCACCCGGTCCATGTCGTTGAACACGGCGCGCTCCGGGTGGCGCAGCAGGATCATGAAACCCAGCACCACATTGCGCGCCTTGAGCGGCACCACCAGCATCGACCGGCCGCTGATCAGCGGCCGGATGTCGCGCTTTTCGAACTGGGAGGCGATGGCGGTGCCCATCTCCTTGCTGATCCTCGGTACCAGTACCGGCTCGCCGGTGGTCATGCACTGGAAGAAGGGGGTGTGCACGGGAAACGGCATGGATTCGCCGACGGGCACGACATCGTCCCAGCGTCCCGGAGCGTCGACATGCTCGACGGCGACCCGGTGCCACATGGTGGTGGCGTCCGGCGGGCCGTCCGGGAAGCCCTCGCCCGCGATGACCTGCTCGCGCAGATACGTGCCCGCGACATCGGTGAACCGCGGCACCACGGCCGCGCTGACCTCCTGGATCGTCCGGGCGAGATCGAGCGAGGAACCGATGCGGCCGCTCACCTCGTTGAGGAATTCGAGCCGCTCCCGCACCGCTGCGTATTCGAGGTCGAGCTCCTGATCCGCCTCGTCCGTGTGGCGTCCCGCGGCCACCGCCTCCTGGGCGGCGCTCAGCCGCTCCCGGCGCTCCGCGCGCCTCGGCACTCCCCAGTCGAGGGTGACCGGCACCCGGTCGTGGTGGCTGAATTCGATGACGGGATAGCCCAGTTCCAGCACCTGCGCGACGATGCGGGTGGATTCCCGGACGCTCATGCTCGGCAGGATCTCCGGGAGCCGCCGGGCCAGTTCGTCGGAGCCGGGGAATTCGGTGTGCAGCGCGAAGCCCGGAGCGATCCGCTCCACGCCCTCCTCGGCTCCCGGCGTGTCCTCGCCGGAGTCGAACTGCGCGGCGTCGGCGGCGAGGACGAGCAGCCGTTCCGGCCCGGGGCCGACGAGCGGATACGACCACCACAGGACGTCCACCCGGTCTTTCCGCGACTCCGCCTCGGCCACGCCGCCGCCGGTGAGCCGGGCCCGGCCCGCCGCGGGGTAGGACGTCTGCCCGTTCAACGAGGCGTCGAGGCCGGGTCCGAGACCGCCGTAGTTGTCGTCCGACTCGTACGAGCCTTCTTCGGTCAGCGCGCCGGTGACCGGCATCAGCTCGACGACGGGCTGGCCGAGGGCGGCCTCCTTCGCGTGGCCGAACAGCCGCCGGGCACCGGTCGACCAGTGCGACACGAGGCCGTCGCCGTCCACGACGACCACGGCGAGCGGAATCCGCCCGGCTGCTGCGTACTGCCGTGGCAGCTTCGGCGAAACACCACTGTCCATCGGTGGGAGGCTCCTTCCCCGAGCACGGGATCTGCGGCGGTCACTCCGCTGAAGGCTCTGCTTACTCCACGGTAGGCCTCTGCGACCGTCGTGCGTGGGGCATCGGCCGAATCGGTCGTACGCCCGCGCGCGGAATTGCGGAACGCATGCTTCCGCCGGCAGGAAGTCAGAAACCCTGGTCCTCGTGCCCCAGTTGCAGATCGCGCTCCGTGCGTCCGCCGCCGGCGACCTGCAGCACCGTTGCCACCGGCGGATAGCCCGCCGCGATCACGGTGTACTCGCCGGACGACAGATCGACGAAGCGGAAGGTTCCGTCCGGGCCCGTGGTGAGGGTGTCGACGACATTGCCCGCCGCGTCGAGCAGCGTCACCCGCGCGTCCTCGACGGGCCGTCCGCCGCCGGCGCGCACGGTGCCGCGCAGGACCGCGCCGCCCGCGAGTTCGATGTCCTGCCGGGTCTCGCGGGACGACTGGACGCTCACGGGGAGGGCGGCGGGACGGAATGCCGGGGCGCTCGCCGCGAGGGTGTACTCCCCCGCCACCAGCTCCGCCATCACATAGGTGCCCTCGCGCCCGCTGCGGGTGGTGGCGACGACCTCGCCGCGTACGTCGGTCAGGGTCACCGCGGCGTCGCGCACCGGGCTGCCGTCGGCGGTGACGACGCTCCCGGCGAGCCGTCCCGCGCCGCCGAGGACGACGTCGAGCTCCACCGGCCGTTCGCCCACGGTGACGGACACGGCCTGCGGCTGGTGCCCGCCGGCCGCCGCGATCAGGACGTACGAGCCGGGGCCGGGCACGCTCAGCGCGTAGCGCCCCTCCTCGCCGCTGGCGCCGCGCCCGATCTGCTGCCCACGCACATCGATGAGGGTGAGCGCGGCACGCGGGACGGTGGTGCCGTCGTGGTGCTGGACGGTGCCGCAGACGGGTACGCCCACGAGGTACGGCGATGCGGGCGCGGGGGACGGTGGCGCGGTGCGCGCGTGCGGAACGGAGGTGGGCTCGGCGGAGGCGGGGGCGTTGTGGGACACCAGCGGTTTCTCCTTGAGGAAGAAGGCGAGGAAGAGGCCGAGGACGAGCACCGGCACGAGGTAGAGGAAGATCCGCGGCATCGCGTCCGCGTACGCCTGGATGTAGCTGTCGCGCAGGGCGGGCGGCATGGCGTGGACGAGCTGTGGAGTGATGGACTCCGGGGCGGGCAGTCCGGCTCCGGCCGGGAGCCGGCCCGCGAGGGAGTCGGTGAGCCGGTCGGCGAAGAGGGTGCCGAAGACGGCCGCGCCGACGCTGCCGCCGATCTGCCGGAAGTAGTTGTTGGCGCTGGTGGCGGTGCCGAGATCGGCGGGCGGCACGGCGTTCTGCACGGCCAGGATGAGGACGGGCATCACCAGACCGATACCGACGCCGAGGACCGCCTGCCAGACGGAGTGCTCGAGCCGCGTGGTGTCGGCCTCCAGCCTGGACAGCAGCCACATCCCGACGGCCGAGACGGCACTGCCGAGCACCGGGTAGACCTTGTACTTGCCGGTGCGGCTGATGAGCTGTCCGGAGACGACCGAGGCGACGACGATGCCGCCCATCATGGGGAGCATCAGCAGCCCCGACTCGGTGGCGCTGGCGCCGTCGACCATCTGCAGGAAGGTGGGCAGATAGCTGGCGGCGCCGAAGAGGGCGACACCCACGACGGCCCCGACCAGGCTGGTGACGTTGAAGACCGGGTCGCGGAACAGCCGCAGGGGGATGACCGGTTCGGGTGCGTAGTGCTCGACGACCAGGAACAGCAGGGCGGTTCCGGCGGCCCCGGCGGCGAGTCCGAGGATGACGCGTGAGTCCCACGCGTACTCCGTGCCTCCCCAACTGGTCAGCAGCACCAGGCAGGTGGAGGCGGCCGCGAGGAGGAGCGCGCCGAGGACGTCGAAGCGCGCCCGCGCCGCCGGCTTCGGCAGTTCGAGGACGACGGCGACGACGGCGAGCGTGACGAGGCCGAACGGCACATTGAAGTAGAAGCACCAGCGCCAGGACACATGGTCGGTGAAGAAGCCGCCGAGCAGCGGACCCGCGACCGAGGCGAGACCGAAGGCGGCGCCGATCAGGCCCATGAAACGCCCGCGCTCCCTGGCCGGGACGATGTCGGCGATGATCGCCTGCACGCCGATCATGAGGCCGCCCGCGCCGATGCCCTGGATGGCGCGGAAGGCGATGAGCTGGTCCATGGTGCGCGACCAGCCGGCGAGGGCGGAGCCGATGACGAAGACGACGATCGCGAACTGGAAGATGCCCTTGCGGCCGTAGAGATCGCCGAGTTTTCCGTAGACGGGCAGGCCGATGGTGGCGGTGAGGAGATACGCGGTGATCGCCCAGGGCATCCGGTCCAGGCCCTGGAGTTCGCCGACGATCTTCGGCAGGGCGGTGGCCACGATCATCTGCTCGAGCGCGGCGAGCAGCAGCGCGAGCATCAGGCCGAAGAAGACGAGCCGTACGCGACGGGGACTCAGATCCGTTGCCACGTCGGAGGATCCCGTGGTCGGCGGCTCGGGGGCCCCGGTCGCCTCGTCGCGCGGCGGCCCCCAGCGGTCTTCGGCCGTCTCCCCGGCGGCCTGACCGTCCTTCACCAGCGTGATCCCGCCCACGTACTGCTCCCCTCGTCGCGGCTGCGCGGCGCCATTCTTCGCATTCCGCGCCAAGAGGGAGCAAGCGGAACGTTAGTGGGGAGCGGGGGGCGCGGAGGTGTGCGGAGCGGGCCACCGG